>NZ_JASATI010000011.1:0-129597 GCF_038440225.1 Hydrogenophaga sp. OTU3427
GTCGTGATTTCACCCAAGCTGTGCTGATGGCCGGCACCGCCACCACGGGCCTGGGGGGGGCCCCCCCGCCCCCCGCCCCCCCCCCCCCCCCCGCCCCCCCGCCCCCCCCCCCCCCCCCCCCCCCCCCCCCCCCCCCCCGCCCCCCCCCCCCCCCCCCCCCCCCCCCCCCCCCCCCCCGGGCACCACCTGGAAATGCGCCTGCAGCGCGGCCAGCGCATGGCGGACCTTGGCGGGCAGCTCGTCACGCCGCGGCGTGATGGCCCACACCGGCACCGGTTCGAGCGACCAGCCGGGCAGCACCGGCACCAGCCGCCCGTCGGCCAGCGCGCGGCGGGCGTCGTCGGCCACGGCCACGAACAGGCCCCAGCCGGCCTCGGCCAGGGCCTGCAAGGCCGTGACCTGGGTGGACAGCACCCGCGCCTCCAGCCGCAGGCTTTCGCGCGTGCCCTGCGGACCGGCGAAATGCAGCACCTCGGCGCTGCCGCTGCGGGGTGGCAGGCCCAGCCAGTCGTGGGCGGCCAGATCGCGCGGGTGCGCGGGCCAGCCATGTTGGTCCAGGTAGGCCGGGGCGGCGCACAGGCGGCGCGGCAGCTCACCCAGCGGGCGCGCGATCAGGCTGGAGTCGGTCAGCGGCCCGGCGCGCAGCGCCAGATCGACCCGCGCGGCCAGCAGGTCGATCGGGGTGTCGTCCAGCAGCAGGTGCAGGCGCAAGCGGGGGTGGCGGCGCAACGGCTCCAAGGCCCGAGCCAGCAACGGGCCAAAGCCGATGGGCGCGGCCAGGCGCAGCTCGCCCTCGGGTTCGTCGCGCAGCCGCTCCAGCGCCTGATGCGCGTCGCGCGCCTGCGCCACCATGGCCGCGCAGGCGGGGTAGTAGCGTTCGCCCGCCTCGGTCAGGGTCAGCGCGCGGGTGGACCGGTGCAGCAGCGACAGCCCCAGCGCCTGCTCCAGCAGGCGCAGCTGCTGGCTCAGGGCCGAGGGCGTGCTGCCCAGCCGCCGCGCGGCGGCGCTGATGGAACCCGCCTCGACGATCTCGGCAAACCAGGCCATGCGCTTGAGCTGCTCACTCCAGTGGCTTTGATTCATTAGTTTTTCTACAAACAGAAGGCGTTTTCTGCCATCTACCGCGTTATTCATTAAAAAATCAAACTATCCCCCATCTTCAACCTTCACACAAGGAGCTTTTCATGAACGTGGCATTGATCGGGGGAACGGGTTTTGTGGGCAGCGCGCTGCTGGACGAACTGCTGGCGCGCGGCCACGCCGTGACCGCCCTGGCGCGGCAACCCGCCAAGTACCCGGCGCGGCCGGGGCTGCGCGTGGTGGCGGCCGACGTGTCGGACGCCGCCCAGGTGGCGAACGCCGTGGCCGGCCAGGACGTGGTGCTCAGCGCCTACAACCCGGGCTGGGGCGAGGCCGACATCTACCGCCTGTTCACCGCTGGCTACGAGGCCATCATCGCCGGCCTGCGCACGGCGGGCGCGCCGCGCCTGCTGGCCGTGGGCGGTGCCGGCAGCCTGGAGGTGGCGCCGGGCGTGCAACTGGTGGACAGCCCCGAATTTCCGGCCGAGTGGAAACAGGGCGCGCTGGCGGCGCGCGACCTGCTGACCCGGCTGCGCGGCGAACAGGGCCTGGACTGGACCCTGATCTCGCCGCCCATCGCCCTGGCGCCCGGCGAGCGCAGCGGCCAGTACCGCACGGGCGGCGACCAGCTGCTGCCCGGCCATGGCGAGGCCCCGGCCGGCATCTCGGTGGCCGACCTGGCGGTGGCCATCGTCGACGAGATCGAGCGCCCGGCCCACCGGAGCCGGCGCTTCACCGTCGCGAACTGATCAGGCCTGGCGCGTGGCGGCAAAGGCCACGTACCAGTCCAGGCAGGCCGCGTTGGCCATGGCGTCGCGGTTGACCACCTTGTCGATGGGCTGGCCCAGCAGGAGCTTCTTGATCGGCAGCTCCTGCTTCTTGCCCGAGAGGGTGCGCGGGATCTCGGGCACCTGGTGGATGCTGTTGGGCACGAAGCGCGGCGACAACGCGGTCTTGATGGCGTCGTTGATGCGCGCCTTCAACGTATCGTCCAGCGCCACACCCGGACGCAGCACCACGAACAGCGGCATGTCGCTGTCGCGGCCGAGGTACTCCAGGTCCACCACCATGCTGTCCAGCACCTCGGGCAGGGCCTCGACCGCGTTGTAGATTTCGCTCGTGCCCATGCGCAGGCCGTGGCGGTTGATGGTGGCGTCGCTGCGGCCGTAGATCACGCAGCCGCCGTCGGTGCCGATCCTGAGCCAGTCGCCGTGACGCCAGACGCCGGGGTACATGTCGAAGTAGCTCGACAGATAACGCTGGTTGCCCTCGTCGCCCCAGAAGTACAGCGGCATCGAAGGAATCGGCTGGGTGCAGACAAGTTCACCGACCTCGCCGACGACGGGCTGGCCTTGCTCGTTCCAGGCTTCGACGGCACAACCCAGCAGGCGGCACTGCATCTGGCCGGGGACCTGGGGCAGTTCACGGTTCCCACCGATGAAAGCGCCGCAAAAGTCGGTCCCGCCGGAGATGTTGCACCACCAGATGTCAGGCGTGTCGATGGCTTCAAATTGTCCGGTGCCCCAGCGCTGCACCTCCTCGGGCAGGGGCGAGCCGGTGCAGCCCAGCGCGCGGATGCGCGACAGGTCATGCCCCGCCGCGTGCAGGGCCGGCAGGTCCAGCCCGGCTTTCATGTTGTTGGTGAAAAAGGCGGCGCCGGCACCGAAAAAGGTGACCCGGTGGCGGGCGGCGAAGCGCCACAACGCGGTCCAGTCCGGCGCGTCCTTGGCGCCGCCGGGGCTGCCGTCGAACAGGCAGATGGTGGTGCCGCCGGCCAGGCCGCCGAGCTGGGCGTTCCACATCACCCAGCCGGTGGAGCTGTACCAGTGGAAGCGCTCGCCCCAGCTGTTGGGCATGTAGCTGGGACCGACATCGTTGTGCAGGCACTTGAGGGCCAGCAGCGTCATGAGGATGCCGCCGTGCCCGTGCACGATGGGCTTGGGCAGGCCGGTGGTGCCGCTGGAATAGACCACCCACAGCGGGTGGTCGAAGGGCAGCCACTCGGGCTCGAAGGCGGCCACCGCGGCGTTGTCGCGCGCGGTCAGGGTGTCGAAATCGTGCGCGCGCGGCACCCGCTCGGCTGCGTGTGGGCTGCGCAGCACCACCACCTGCTCCAGGCTGGTCAGGGCGGTGCGCAGCGCTTGCACCACGGCACCGCGGTCCATGGCCTTGCCAGCGTAGTACACGCCATCGGTGGCGATCAGGGCCTTGGGGGCGATCTGCTGGAAACGGTCGAGCACGGCGGCGGTGCCCATGTCGGGCGCGCAGACGCTCCAGATGGCCCCGATGCTGGCGCAGGCCAGGAAAGCCACCATGGTCTCCGGCACGTTGGGCAGGTAGGCGGCCACGCGGTCGCCGCGCCCAACGCCCAGTTCGCGCAGGCAAAGGGCCAGCGAGGCCACCTGGCGGCGCAGCTCGGGCCAGGCCAGCTCGCGCACGCGGCCCTGCTCGTCCTCGCTGATGATGGCCGGCATGCCGGCGGCGTGGGCGGCGTCCACGTGGCGCAGCACCTGGCGCGCGTAGTTCACCTGGGCGCCCGGGAACCATTGCACGTGGGGCATGGGCCCTCCGGTCAGCACGGCGCCGTGGGGTGTGGGCGAGTGCATCTCGAAGTAATCCCAGATGCTCTGCCAAAAACCCGGCAGGTCGGTGGTCGACCAGCGCCAGAGCGCATCAAAGCTGTCGAAGTGCTGGCCACGGTGTTCGGCCAGCCACTGCCGGTACAGCCGCAGGCGTGGAATGAAGGGGGGTGTCACGGACATGGGCGATAGCGTAGTGCCACCACAAGCGCTTGCGCGTCACCTGCGTCACAGGGTTTCCCCCAGGCGTCGCTGGCGCGTCCTCGGGCATCGAATCCCCATGAACCAGGGGTTCTGGACAATTTCGCACAATCGTGCTAAATTGCAAACCATGGACGCCCGTACCCAGAAAAGCGAACTCACCCGCGCCGCCATCGTCGGCGCGGCGCTGGACCTCGCCGCCGCCGAAGGCCTGGAGGCCATCACGCTGCAGGCGGTGGCCGACCGCATCGGCCTGTCCAAGAGCGGCGTGTTCTCGCGGGTGGGCTCGCGCGAGGCCTTGCAGAAGGCGGTGATCGAGGAATACGGCCGGCGCTTCATTGCCGAGGTGTTCGTGCCCGCCATGTTGGCGCCCAAGGGCCTGCCCCGGCTCAATGAGATCGTGCGGCGCTGGTTCGTCCGCATGCGCGAGGTGGAGGCACATACCGGCTGCCTGTACACCGCCGGCGCCTTCGAATTGGACGACCGCGAGGGCGAGTTGCGCGACCACCTGCTGGGCGAGGTCACGCGCTGGCGCGCGGCCTTGCGGCGCACCGTCCTGCAGGCCGTGGACGCCGGCCACCTCCAAGCCGACACCGACCCGGAACAACTGGTCGGGGAACTCAGCAGCCTGGCCATCGGGCTGATCCACGACACCCGCTTCCTGCGCGATGCCCGCGCGGCCGACCGGGCGCAAGCCAGCTGGGAGCGGCTGATCCGCAGCTACCAAGCCTGATCTCTTTTTTTGCCCTTGTTTCGCACGATTGTGCGAAATTAACCTGGAGAACACCATGACACCCATCGCCCTGGAAACCGCCGCCAGCTACTACAAGGCCAGCCCCGGCACACGCTGGTTCCGCTGGCTGCTCGGCACCACCGAACGCCTGTCGCCCGCCCTGGCCGCGCGCGCCGCCACCCGCCTGTTCCTCACCCCGCTGCCGCCCAAGTGGCTGCAGCGCCGCCACCCCTGGGCGGCGCAGTGGCAGGTGGAGACCTGGGGTTTCGAAGACGCCAGCCTCACGCTCTACAGCCGGCCGGCCGCACCCCACGGCCCGGTGGTGCTGCTGGTGCACGGCTGGGGCGGGCACGCCGGCCAGCTGCGCGAGCTGGCGGCGGCGGTGTCGGCCCGTGGCCTGCGCCCGGTGCTGCTGGAGCTGCCCGCGCACGGCCGCAGCCAGGGCGCCACCAGCAACCTGCCCCAGTTCGCCCGCGCCATCGACTACGTGGCGGCCCGCCTGCGCCAGCAGGGGCACGAATTGCGGGCGGTGGTGGCCCACTCGCTGGCCGCCAACGCGCTGGCCTACGCCGCCGGCCGCGGACTGGACGTGCCCCGCCTGGTGCTGCTGGCGCCGCCCGCCTCGCCCTACGAATACACCCAGCTGTTCGCCCATGTGTTCGGGCTGGGCGAATCCACCCGCGCGGCGCTGCAGCACCGGGTGGAGGCCCGCGAGGGCATCCTGATGCGCCAGTTTGAACCCGCGTCCAGCGGCGCGCGCGTGCGCGTGCCCACGCTGGTGGTGCACGACCGCGAGGACCGCATCAACCCCTTTGCCGACGGCCTGGCGTTTTCGCAGGCCATCCCGGGCGCGCGGCTGCTGGAAACCAGCGGCCTGGGCCATGTGCGGGTGCTCAGAGCGCCGCAGGTGCTGGACGCCGTGGTGGCACACGTCAAGTAACAATTTCAATTAGCATCCCGCCACCTTCAACAACCCGAGGATGGCGCGATGGGCATGTTCAGCTGGAAAGAAAAATCAGACGCCTCGCTGCAGGCTGGCGGGGTCATCGGCCCCGACGAACGCCTGCCCTGGCCACAGACCGCGGTGATGGGTGTTCAGCACCTGATCGCCATGTTCGGCGCCACCGTGCTGGCGCCCATCCTGATGGGCTTCGACCCCAACGTGGCGGTGCTCATGAGCGGCATCGGCACGCTGATCTTCTTTTTCATGACCGGCGGCAAAGTGCCCAGCTACCTGGGCTCGAGTTTTGCCTTCATTGGCGTGGTGATCGCGGCCAGCGGCTACGCCGGCCCCGGCCCCAACGCCAACCTGGGCGTGGCCCTGGGCGGCATCATCGCCTGTGGCGCGCTGTACTTCCTGATCGGCCTGGTCGTGCAGGCGGTGGGCACGGGCTGGATCGAACGCTTCATGCCGCCGGTCGTGACCGGTTCGGTGGTGGCGGTGATCGGCCTGAACCTGGCCGGCATCCCGATCAAGAACATGGCGCCGACCAACTTCGACGCCTGGATGCAGGCCGTGACCTTCGTCAGCGTGGCCCTGGTGGCCGTGTTCACCAAGGGCATGGTGCAGCGCCTGCTGATCCTCATGGGCCTGATCCTGGCCAGCGTGGCCTACGCCGTGCTCACCAACGGCCTGGGCCTGGGCAAGCCCATGGACCTGTCCGGCATCGCCAACGCCGCCTGGATCGGCCTGCCCCACTTCAGCGCGCCGGTGTTCCAGGGCAACGCCATGCTGCTGATCGCGCCGGTGGCCATCATCCTGGTGGCCGAGAACCTGGGCCACATCAAGGCCGTGACCGCCATGACCGGCAAGAACCTGGACCAGTACATGGGCCGCGCCTTCATGGGCGACGGCGTGGCCACCATGGTGGCCGGCAGCGCCGGTGGCACGGGCGTGACCACCTACGCCGAGAACATCGGCGTGATGGCCGCCACCAAGATCTACTCCACCGCCGTCTTCCTGGTGGCCGCGCTGATGGCCGTGCTGCTGGGCTTCAGCCCCAAGTTCGGCGCCGTCATCCAGGCCATCCCGCTGCCGGTCATGGGCGGCGTGTCCATCGTGGTGTTCGGCCTGATCGCGATCGCCGGCGCCAAGATCTGGGTCGAGAACAAGGTCGACTTTTCCGACAACAAGAACCTCATCGTCGCCGCCATCACCCTGGTCCTGGGCACCGGCGACTTCACGCTGAAATTCGGCGCCTTCGCGCTGGGCGGCATCGGGACGGCCACGTTTGGCGCGATCCTGTTGTATGCGCTGTTGAACCGCAAGGCGTGAGCCATTTCAACCAAAACTTCATGCTAGCGGTTGACAATACTAACGCTTTGCGTTAGTATCTTGGCGTGACGATCAAGACGTTCAAGTGCGCCGATACCGCGTCGATGTTCAAGGGCGAACGCGTCGCACGGTTCGTCAACATCGAATCCGTGGCCATGCGCAAGCTGGCCATGCTCAACCGGTCGAGCACATTGAACGATCTGCGGATCCCGCCAGCCAACCGGCTGGAAGCACTGTCAGGTGATCGCACAGGCCAACACAGCATCCGTATCAACGACCAGTTCCGCGTTTGCTTCCGATGGTCCGGCACGGACGCTGAGGACGTCGAGATCGTGGACTACCACTGAAGGAGCATGACCGTGCGCGAAGTCTCTTACCCACACCCTGGCGAAATTCTGTTGGAGGAATTTCTCAAGCCGATGGGCATCACCCAATACCGACTGGCCAAAGAAATTGGCGTGCCGCAGCGCCGCATTGGCGAAATTGTGGCCGGCACGCGAGGTGTATCGGTGGATACCGGGCTGCGCCTGGCACGGTTCTTCGGCGTGTCCGAAGATTTCTGGATCGGCCTGCAGTCGGACCACGACCGCGAGATGGCCAAACAAGCCTTGTCGTCCACCTTGGCCGCCATCACACCGTGGGCCACCGAGGCGGAGCACGCCTGAAGCGCCACACTACAAAGCATCCAGCGGGCTGAGCACCCCGCGTCCCCCCTTGTTCAACACATGGGTGTAGATCATGGTGGTGCTCACATCCGCATGGCCCAGCAGTTCCTGCACGGTGCGGATGTCGTAACCCGCCTGCAGCATGTGGGTGGCAAACGAATGGCGCAGCACGTGCGGCGTGACCGGCTTGGCGATGGTGGCCCGCCGCGCCGCCTCGCGCACCGCGCGCTGCACCGACTCCGGGAACACGTGGTGCCGCCGCTCCATGGGTTCCCCTGTGCGCGCATCGGGCCGAGGATCCAGCGCCCGCACGGGTGACGGAAACACCCACTGCCAGCCCCAGGTCCGGTCGGCCTGCGGGTACTTCACCGCCAGTGCGTACGGCAAATACACCCGGCCCAGGCCGGCCTGCACATCTTTCTCATGCAAGGCCCGCGCGTGGTCCAGTTGGGCCTGCAGTGGGCGAATCAGGTTTTCAGGCAACACCGTCACGCGGTCCTTGTTGCCTTTGCCTTCGCGCACAACAATCTCGCGCCGGGCAAACTCCACATCCTTCACGCGCAGCCGCAGCACCTCCATCACACGCATGCCCGTGCCGTAAAGCAATTGCGCAATCAGGCCCGTGGTGCCCTGCATGTGCAACAGCAACTCGCGCACCTCGTGGGGCGTGAGCACCACCGGCAAACGGCGCGGCGTCTTGGCCTGCACCACTTCGTCCAGCCAGGGCAAATCGATCTGCAGCACCGATTTGTACAAATACAAAATGGCGGACTTGGCCTGATTCTGCGTCGACGCCGACACCTGCCTATCCACCGCCAAATGCGTGAGAAATGCCGCCACCTCCGCCGCACCCATTTCCACCGGGTGGCGCTTGTGGTGGAACAACACAAAACGGCGCACCCAATCCACATACGCCTGCTCGGTGCGAATGCTGTAGTGCCGCGTGCGCAAATCGGCCCGCAACCGGTCCAGCAGCTTGGGCGCCGCTGGCGGTGGGCTCGGTGGACTGGCCTCAGCCATCGTCAGACCTGTCATCCGGAAAATTTTAGGTTTGCCTAAAAGGTGAGGTACAAGCCCAACCCCGTGTTTAACAATAAATGAGGGTTGATGTTGCCGTTTTATCCGACCATAAACACTAGGATGACTGGTCGTCTATTTCTAGTTAGGCCGCTCTGTCATGGCATCACCAGAATCAATCTATCGCCTTCTTCGAGTAGCTTCGAAGTTATTGGATCAAGCTGCCTCTGAAATACGAGATGGAAAGCTTGAGCCCGTTCGTGGAAACATCGAACACATCGGCCGTGCTCTCTCGGAAATCTTCGACATCAGACAAAAGATCTACGAGGTACGTCCAGACCTCAAGCGTGAGTACCTTAGCGAGCCATCGCCGAATCCCGAGGCAAATAGGTTGCTCACTCGGTTTATGTTTGAGGCCTCTGAGCTTGAAGATGGAGGCCGAACCGCTGAAGCTATCGAGAAGTACAAGGAATTCTTGGCCATCGAAACGTCGGAGCTTCATCGAGAAATAGCGGAGAGTGAAATCATGAGGCTATCGGGTGAGTAGCGGCCTAACATCTACTTCCAGCGGACTTGCTACGCAAGCCGCTGAAGTCAGGCGTTAGACGCCACAGTTGCAATCGTGCGAACTGCGTGAGGAAACATCAATGCGCTTTGTCGTCATCTTCGAGGAGGGGTCCGAAATGGTCCCCGTGCGCGAGGCACATGAGCCCGCTCACCTTGCGTATCTCGAGCAGCACCGCGCGGAAATCCGCATGGCCGGTGGTTTGCGCAATCACCACGGAGGCCCCTACGTTGGCGGTCTCTGGGTGTTCGAGGTGGAGTCACGCGAACGCGCCGTAACGCTAATCGAGCAAGACCCATACTACCGAGCAATACCTCGGAAATACCGACTCCTCGCCTGGGGTAAGGCGCTGCCACAGCACGATGTGCTCATGTAATCCTAGAGCGTGCATGGTTGCGCCTAACCCTTCGTATATGGACTCCCCCTCAACGGCAAGGGACTGATCGATTGGGGCCCAGTGGATAGAGCACCTGCAGCCGTATATCCGGCATCTGTGGTGGGATCGTCAATGTCCCGTGCCGACATGGAATCTGCGTCACCGCGTCGCCACACGCTGCAAGCGGCTGTGTTCAAGCCGGAAGAGTTATCGGCGTGGTGCGGTGTGGGAGGAACCCGATTGGCCATGAGGGTCGATCAAACCCGTCGCAAGGATGAGATGGTGGGGAGAGAAGTAGGCATGGCCTCGAGGCCTATGTTGTAAGGGCCCGGGCTGGGCGGCATCGGGACGGCCACGTTTGGCGCGATCCTGTTGTGTGCGTTGCTGAACCGCAAGGGTTGATGGCCCGCACCGTCCGCGGCCACATCAATCGCCGTGGCCAATGCGGCGCAGCTCAGGGGGCGGCTGCCAGTTCCTGACCCATGGGATCAAGTCCTGCAAGGGCATCGGCCTGGCGATGCCATAACCTTGCAGGGTGTCGCATCCCATGCCGCGCAGCGCTTCTGCGTGCGCCATGGTCTCCACACCTTCCGCGATCACCTGCCGCTCGAAGGCTCGGGCCAGGCTGACGATGCCGCGCACCAGGGTGCGGTCGCGCTCGTTGACCAGCATGTCCCGCACGAACGACTGATCGATCTTCACAATTTGTGCGGGCAGCCGCTGCAGATAGGTCAGCGAGGAGTAGCCGGTGCCGAAGTCGTCGATCGCGCATTGAATGCCCAGCGCATCCAGCCCCTGGATGACGTAGGCCACCGCCGACAGGTCATTGAAGGTTTCGGTCTCCAGCAGCTCGACCTCCAGGAACTGGGCCGGCAAGGCGGGGTGTTGCTCCAGCAGTTGGGCCACCTTGAGCTGGAAGCGGCTGTCGATCAGCGTGGAGACGGTCAGGTTGATGCTCAAGGACAAGGGCAGGCCCTGGGAAACCAAGGTCTGCCCGGCCTGGAATGCCGCACCCAACACCCAATAGTCCAGCAGGTTGGCCACGGGGGTACCCGCGATGTCCTCCAGAAACGCGCCCGGCGCCAGCAGTCCCCGTTCGGGGTGGCGCCACCGGATCAAGGACTCGGCACCGATGACCTGTCCGTCCGCGATCCTGATCTTGGGCTGGAAAAACAGCTCCATCTCACCGCGTTGCAGCGCTTCTTCCACCAGTTTGGCGGATTGTCTGCGCGCCTGTCGGCGTTGCCCTTGCTGGATGTCGAACACGACGGTGCGGTCTTTGCCCTGTTCCTTGGCGGCGTAGAGTGCCAGGTCGGCGTGCCTGAGCAGGCCGTCCGCGTCGGCGGGGTCGTCGGGGTAGAAAGTGACCCCCGCACTGCATGTCAGGCGCACTTCATTGGCGTCCAGGGTCACGGTCTGGGCCAGCGCCTGACGCATGTTCTCCAGCCGTTGCAAGGCAGTGTCGGCGTTGGGGCAATGGGGGAGCACGACGGCAAATTCATCGCCGCCAATGCGACCGATGAGGTGGTCGGCGCCGGTCTCTTTTTTGAGACGTTGGGCAAAAACCCGGAGAAACCTGTCCGCGATGAGCGGACCCCACCTGTCGTTGAGGCCTTTGAACTGGTCGATGTCCAGGACACACAGGGCCAGCATGGTGTTGGCCTCCCCACTGTCCCGCAAGGTGGCGTTGAGTTCTTTGGTGAACAGGCGCCGGCTTGGCAACCCCGTCAAGGCGTCGTAATTGCCGAACTGCTGCAGGGCCAGCTCCAGGCGCCGTTGTTCCGTCACATCTTTGCCGACCGAAACCCAGCTGCGCACCGTGCCATCGGGGTCCAGGACCCCTTCTATGGTGACTTCGGACACAAACGCCTCGCCATTCTTGCGGCGCCGAACCAGTTCGCCATGCCACCGCCCATCGCGTTCGAGGGCTTGTGCCACCCGCCGCAGAAAGGTCGTCTCTCCCCCCTCGTCGACGCGCAACACGGCCGACGACTTTCCAATCAGCTCTTCCCGGGTGTAGCCGAGAACGGCGCAGTACGTCGGGTTGACATCCAGCACAGTGCCGTCTGGTTGCAGGATGGCAATGGTGTCTTTGCTGTTGA
This sequence comes from Hydrogenophaga sp. OTU3427, assembly GCF_038440225.1. NCBI lineage: Bacteria > Pseudomonadati > Pseudomonadota > Betaproteobacteria > Burkholderiales > Comamonadaceae > Hydrogenophaga > Hydrogenophaga sp. OTU3427. The sequence continues at coordinate 11,594 of NZ_JASATI010000011.1, forward strand.
AAAACACGCTGGCGGCTTGCCGGGCTTCGGCGAGCAGGGTCTTGAGCTGCTCGGCCGTGCGCTCCAGCGATTCCTCCCGCTGGCGCAGCTGGTGCACGTTGTCCAGCAGGTAGCCGAGCAGGATGGCCCCGACGGGGTAGATCAGTGACACCGCCAGCCAGGTCCGCTCGGTCACCATGCGGGCAATCCCCGACGGCAGGGTTTGTATCGCCAGCATGCCCCCTGCGGCCAGGCTGAGACCCAGCCCCGCCAGCCACAACCCGTCGCCCAGGGCCTTGTTGTGGTGGGCGGCAAACAGCGGCCGGTATCGCTGCCACAGCCAGCCGATCCCCGTGCTCAGCACAATGCCCACCATGGCGGGGCCACTGCCGATACCACCCAGGCCCAGCCGGTAGCCCGCCAACACCATCGCACAAAGCAAAGCGCCGAGGGGGGTGAGGTAGGCCCCGGCCAGACCGGCCACCACCAGCCGGGCATCAACGATCACGCCCTCGCTGAGGCGCAGCGGTGCAAGCATGGTGAGGATGCCCGTGACACCGAACATCAATCCCGCCACCCAGGGCAGCAGGGCTTGCCGTCTCTGTGTAACGGAGCGGTCCGGGTGGCGTGTGCTGCTGTGGGCAATACCGTAGAGCGCTGCCAGGAAGGACAGCAGTCCGGCATTCATTCCCATGTCCCGAACCAACGACGTGGCGTCGATATTCATGGTGTATTTTGGGGATATCGTTGAACATCATACGAACACAGGCTCGTGGCGCAATGCGGCTGGTGGATGCCGCACTTCACCTTGACGGTGCTTCGCGCATCGCGCATGGTTCGGGCGCAAAAAGCACCCGCTGTGGGTCAAATGCATCGAAAGAGGCGCCGAAACGGCGGCCTTGGCGCCTGTTTTTTTACATTCATCCACATAATGGCGGATGGACAAGCTCAAGCAGCTCGAAACCCTGGTGTCGGTGGCCACGCGGGGCAGCCTGACCGCTGCGGCCCGGGCCGAGGGTGTGGCGCCGGCCATCATCGGGCGCCGGCTGGATGCGCTGGAAGAGCGCCTGGGCGTCAAGCTGCTGGTGCGCACCACGCGCCGCATCAGCCTCACGCACGAAGGCAGCGCGTTCCTGGAAGACTGCCAGCGCCTGCTGGCGGACCTGGCCAGCGCCGAGGCCAGCGTGAGCGCGGGCGGCGTCAAGGCCAGTGGGCACCTGCGCATCACGGCACCGGCCGGCTTCGGGCGGCGGCACGTGGCGGCGCTGGTGCCACGTTTTCGCGCCCAGCACCCCGAAGTGACGCTGTCCCTGAACCTCAGCGACCGCGTGGTGGACATCGCCGCCGAGGGCTACGACTGCGCGGTGCGCGTGGGCGACCTGCCGGATTCGGCCCTGGTCAGCGTGCGCCTGGCCGACAACCGCCGCCTGTGTGTGGCCACGCCCGCCTACCTGTTGCGCCACGGCGTGCCACAGCACCCGTCGGAGCTGGTGCGCTTCGATTGCCTGACCTTGTCGTCCGACGCCTCGCAGACGCGCGGCTGGGCCTTTTCCGTGCCCCGCGAGGGCAACGGCCAGGAACTGGTGCACCTGCGCCCCGGCGGCCCGCTGGACTGCTCCGACGGCCAGGTGCTGCACGAGTGGTGCCTGGCGGGCCACGGCATCGCCTGGCGCAGCACCTGGGAGGTGGAGGCCGACATCGCTGCCGGCCGGCTGCAAGCGGTGCTGGAGGATTTCGCCGCGCCGCCCAACGGCATCTACGCCGTGTTTCCCCAGCGCAAACACCTGGCGCTGCGGGTGCGGCTGTGGATCGACTTTCTCAAGCACCATTACGGTCAGCCCGATTTCTGGCGCTCCGCCTGAGGCCCACACCATGCACGCCACGCCCACCCCTCCCCCCCTCCAGCTGGAATGGCTGGCCAACGCGTCGGCCCGGCCAGCCGGCCTGCGGCTGCACGCCACGGGCAGCGTCGACCCCGCCACCTGGGCCGCCCTGGCCGCCGTGCCAGAACTCGCTTCCCTGAGCGGGCAGCCCGGCCTGTGGCTGGACGCCAGCACCGCCGTGGCGCTGGCGCCCGAGACCCTGACCGCGTTCACCGCAGCCGGCGTGGCGGTGTTGCCCGAAGGCCAGCCGCAGCAGGCCGACACCCGCTGGCCCACCGGCGTGGCCCCGGGCGCCCTGGTGACGGGCACCTGGTACCAGCAGCCGCCGGCCAGCGCGGGCGCCTCGCAGGCCGCATCGCGGGCGCGGGCACTCAAGCTGATGCAGCTGGTCAACGCCGACGCCGACACGCGCGACATCGAGGCCGAGCTGCGCCTGGACGCCACCCTGTCCTACCACCTGCTGCGCCTGGTCAATGGCGTGGCGCTGCGCGGGCAACGTGAGATCGGCAGCTTCGCGCAGGCCATCCTGCTGCTGGGGCGCCAGCAGTTGCGCCGCTGGTTGCACCTGATGCTGTTTTCGGCGCGAGACGACGATCCTCGCGCCGCGATGCTGACCGCGCGCGTGATGCTGCGCGCCCGCACGCTGGAGCTGGCCTCGGAAGCGCTGGGACACGACAAGGCCGCCCAGGAGCGCGCCTTCATGGCCGGGCTGTTTTCGCTGCTGGGCGTGCTGTTTGGCCAGCCTCTGCCCGACGTGCTGCGCCCGCTGGGCCTGAGCGACGAACTGCTCGCGGCCCTGCTTCGCGGTGAAGGCGCGCTGGGCGCGCTGCTGGCGCGGGTGTCGCAAGCCGAGGCCCCGCTGGCCGCCGCCCTGCCCCTGCCCGTCCACGACACCCACACCACCGACCTGGACCCGACGCAGCTGACGCGCCTGCAGCTGCAGGCCGTGTTGTGGATGGGTGAAACCCAGGGATCGGGAGGGCACTGAGGCCATGCCCCGACACGCCGACCTCGAACACTGGCGGGCCCTGGTGCGTCAGGCCCGCAACGACCCGGGCGCGCTCGATCTGCTGGAATCCGCGCTCGACCAGGCCCAGGCCACGCCCGAGCCCGCCACGCCCGAGGTGGCGCTGGACAGCGCGGGCTACATCACCGGTTGGAACCCGGCGGCCGAAACCCTGTTCGGCTACCGCGCCGACGAGGCGGTGGGCCAGCACATGCTGTTCCTGTACGCCGACGACGACCTGAGCGCCGAGGCCTCGCTGGCCGAGCAGGCGCTGCTGGGCGAACACGCGCTGATGGAGGTGCGCCGGCGCAAGAAATCGGGTGAGGTCTTCCGCGCCACCCTGCAGCTGAGCCTGCGCCAGGATGGCGAGGGCCGGACCGTGGGCATGCTGGCCCGCTTCGAACCCCTGGGCGAATCGCTCAGCAACGACGAGAAGCTGCGCCTGTACCTGCGCATCATCGAAGACAGCAACCACGGCGTGCTCATCACCGACGCCAACGAGCGCATCGTGGTGGTCAACACCGCCTTCACCCGCATCACCGGTTACAGCGCGTCCGAGGCCATCGGCCGCACGCCCGACCTGCTGCGCTCGGGCAAACACGACGTCGCCTTCCGCGAACAGGTGCAGCGCGCCATGCGCGGCGAACACCCGTGGAACGGCGAGATCCTGGGCCGGCGCAAGAACGGCGAGGTGTTCCCGCAATCGGTCTCGATCAGCGCGGTGCACGACGGGCAAGGCCACATCACCCACGCCTTCTCCATCTTCTCGGACATCAGCGCCCACAAGGAAACCGAGGCCCGCCTGCACCGCCTGGCCAACTTCGACAGCGTCACCGGCCTGCCCAACCGCTCGCTGCTGCAACAGCTGGTGGGCCAGGCCCTGACCGGCGTGCAGCGCAACCGCAACCACGGCGCGCTGCTGGTGGTGCAGCTGCAGCGCATCGAGTTCCTCTACGACACACTCGGTCACGACGCCTGCGATGCGCTGCTGGTGGAGGTGAGCCAGGGTTTTCGCCATGTGTTGCGCGACCAGGACGTGCTGGCGCGCGGAGGCAACGACAAGTTCGTGGTCGGCCTGCTCAGCATCCAGAAACGCGAGCACGCGGCCATCGTGGCGCAAAAGCTGCTGGAGACGCTGGACCACAATTTCCATGTCGACGGCAACCAGCTGCGGCTGAACGCCACCATCGGCATCGCGGTGTTCCCCGAGGACGGGCTGGAGACCGCCGCCCTGCTGCGTTGCGCCGAGCTGGCCGCCGCGCGCGCGCGCAGCCAGGACGGCGAAGGAACGCCCAGCCTGTTCTACAGCACCGAAATGAACCAGCGCGCCAGCGAGCACTTCCGCATCGAAAGCGAGCTGCGCCAGGCCATCGCCGAGAACCAGCTGCGCCTGTACTACCAGCCCAAGGTCAGCCTGCGCAACGGCCGCATCGCCGGCGCCGAGGCGCTGATCCGCTGGCAGCACCCGCAGCACGGGCTGATGCCGCCGGGCCAGTTCGTGCCGGTGGCAGAGGAGACGCGCCTGATCCAGGAACTGGGCGACTGGGTGCTGGAGGAAGCCTGCCGCCAGCTGCGCGCCTGGGCCGACGCCGGCGTGGCGGTGCCGCCGATCGCGGTCAACCTGTCGGCGCGGCAGGTCGATGCGAAGCTGCCCGAGCGCATCGAACACGTGCTCAACCGCCACCGCGTCCACCCCTCGCAGCTCAAGCTGGAAATCACCGAAAGCCTGGTCATGCGCGGCGCCGACCAGGTGCTGCCCATCCTCAATGCGCTGGTGGCCATGGGCCTGGCCATCGCCCTCGACGACTTCGGCACCGGCTACTCCAGCCTGGCCTACCTCAAGCGTTTTCCCATCAGCACCCTCAAGATCGACCGCTCCTTCGTCGTCGGCGTGCCCACCGAGCCCAACGACTGCGCCATCGCCCAGGCCATCGTCACCATGGGCAAGCAATTGCGCCAGGAGATCGTGGCCGAAGGTGTCGAAACCCGCGAACAGATGGCCTTCCTGCGCGACCTCGGCTGCGACCAGCTGCAGGGCTACCTGTTCAGCCAACCGCTGTCGGCCGAGGATTTCGTGCGCCTGGTGCTGCAGGACGCGCGGCTGGATGTGGGAGCTGCCACGAACTGACGCATTTATGCAGATGCCCGTTCGTCAAATCCGATTCACTCTTGCTGCATTAATACCAACGCCCTGACGAGCAGGTTATCACTTTAAACACATAACTTTTGTTAACCTGACAGATGTTAACCGTTGAGAGCTTGCATAACAATTCAGACGCACAATAAGATGCCTCTTTTTCAAAGGGGGCATCGAATGAAATCAAGACTAATATCCCTGTTGTTGACTGTCTTAGCAACCGTCTTCAGCCCAGCATTTGCTAACAACTCTGCTCATGGCTCTCACCATGACAAACTGGATGTAGATCTAGAAAATCTCTATGTCGAGCCCGGCATGGGAAGTGAGATATCGCCTTTTGCATACATCAGCAGTAACGCTATCTGGCCCACACTCACTATCAATGTCTGCTGGATAAATCCCGGCAGCACCAACATCAACGAGCGCAGTTGGGTTAAAGAAAGTGTGGAGCGGACGTGGGGTCGGAACTCAAGACTCATATTTGCAGGATGGGGCCAATGCCCAACGCAAAATCAAGGTAACGCAGTACGCATTCAAATTGAAGACGTCAGGTCGAATGCATATGTCGGAAAATATGCTGCAACTCAGCCCATCAGCATGCGACTAAACTTCTCATACACGGCATATGGCGGAACTTCCGTGTGCAAAACTGGAGGGTCAACGGCATATAGACAATGTGTGGAGGGAACAGCTGTTCATGAGTTTGGACATACACTTGGTTTTATTCATGAGCAGAACCGACCTGACAACCCAGATCCAAACAATTCTTACTGCCCCAGGGTTGCAGGTGAAATTCCAAGTGACGCAATAGCGATAGGAGGTCTTGATATAAACTCCATCATGCATTATTGCAATCCAGAGTATCTCAACTATGGGGAACTGAGCGACGGCGATATATATGCGGTACAAACCTACTATAAGAAGCCTCTCTCAGACAGCAATGGCACTTTCAATGCAGACGTATATCTTGATCTCAATCCAGATTTAAAAGCCATTTATGGCAGAAATCACGACGCCCTCTATAACCACTGGATTCAATGGGGCATTCAAGCCGGACTTAGGGCATCCTTTGAGTTTGATGCGAAATACTACTTAAGTGCCAATCCTGACTTAGTCGCAGCTTATGGTCAAAACTACGTTGCCGCCTACAACCACTGGATTCAATGGGGAATTAACGAAGGGCGAAGCGCATCTCGCGAATTCAACACCAAAGAATATTTGAATAAAAACCCGGACTTGAAGAGCTACTATGGTGCAACCGCTTACCGGTCCGCGCTGAACCATTGGTTACAATGGGGATACAAAGAAAAGCGCCAAAGCTCGGCTTCATTTTATGCAAAAAACTACTGGGGTCGCTACCCAGACATATACGACATCGCCAAATATACCAGCAGCATGAGCACTTACACATTTGATGCGCACAAGGTATTCTTGCACTGGATTAATATTGGTCGGCTTGCTGGTCGCATAGGCTACTGAATAAGTTTAAGTAGAAAGAGACTTGCATGAAAACATTTCAGGCCGGCGCGATCATCACTTCTATGGCCCTTTTGCTACTCCAGGCTTGTGGCGGAGGAAAGCAGCCAGTCACTGCTGCACCGTCCATCCCTGTTTGGAATGGCGGTTCCGCCAGCCTGCAGCTTCAGGTGTTTGCCTCACATGCCGCCGGCGTGCTGAGCGACCCACCGTTGGCCTATTTCAGTTACCACGTCGTACCCACCCCAAATGTGGCCATTGAAAACTGGCTGCCCATGCTGACGGCCTTGCCGTCGGAACGTGCCCGCTGTGTGCCGGAAGGGCCGGTGCATGTGCTGACCGTCGATCAAGGCAACGAACGCCGGCACTATGTGGATGAAGACCACGCCGCCTGCGTACTGACCGATGTGCCTGCTGGCGCACAAGCGATTGCCACCCAGGACATGCAGACGCTGCAGGGTTTGCTCTTGTCCTACGAACAGGATCAAGCCCAACGGGTGGCCGACGCCCAGGCCAGAATCCAAGCTTGTCACGCCACCGTGCCCACGTTCAACCAAGGTGTCCATGGGTGTCTGTTTACCGCGACCGATGTGGTCATGCCCTACCTTGTCAACGAGGACGTGCGGCCCCAGGTCAGCGTGGCGGTTTTTGCGGCGTCCGCGCCACTGGACAGCCCAGCCCAGCCATGGGCACGCACCACGTCCGATGCGGTGGGCCACTACGAGCTGGCGCTGGCCGCCGGCCACTACCTGTTGTGCACTGGAGAGATGCAGCCAAGCACTGGCTCTTGCGAGAGCATCGCCATTGACACTGGTCAGGTGCTGCGCCGGAACTACAAGCCGGGTGACCCACCGTCGACATTACCGTAAAGGTCGGTACGTCGGTGCGGCAGCGGCGAGCTGAGACGCGCCTGGGCCAGATCCACCGCCCGCAGCGTCACGGTGGTGAGCGCCGCATCGCGCCCCGCGCGCGCCAGCACCTCGCCCAGCGGCCCGGCCACGGTACTCCAGCCGCCGTAGGTGGTGTCGCCCTCTCGCCCGCAGGCGTTGGCGTAGGCCACGTACATGCGGTTCTCGCAGGCGCGGGCCGGCGCCAGCAGGGTGGGCACCTCGTCGTATTCGATCATGTTGGCGGTGGGCACCAGCACGGCGTCGGCGCCTTGCAGGGCCAGGTGGCGCACGGGTTCGGGGAATTCCACATCAAAGCAGATCAGCAGGCCCAGGCGCCAGCCTCGGTAGGCAAACACCGAGGGCAACACGGGGCCGGGCGTGAACTGGGCGCGGTCGGCGTCGCCGAACAAATGCGTTTTGGCGTAGGTGTGCAGCAGCGTGCCGTCGGCGCCGATGAAGGCGACGGCGTTGTGTGGCTGGGTGGCCGTGGCCAGCGGCCAGCCGACGGCGATGGCGATGCCGTGGCGGCGGGCGATGGCGGCCACCGCGCGCAGCAGCGGCCCATCCACCGGTTCGGCCAGGGCGGCGATGCGCTGGCTGCCCAGCAGGTAGCCGGTGAGCGACATCTCGGGGCACACCAGCACGTCGGCGCCCCGGGCCACCGCCTGCGCGGCCGTGGCGTCGAGGGCGGCCAGGGCGGTGGCCGTGTCGGGCGCGTAAGGCGTCTGCCACAGCGCGAGCGTGAGATCCTGCGTGGGCGCGGCGGTGTTCATTCGGGCAGGGCCACGGGGCCGATGAGCGGGTAGGCCTCGCCGGGCCCGGGGTTGGCGGCGTGGCTGGCGCCGCCCAGGTGGTGCACGATGCCCCAGACCGCGTTGAGGGCGGTCTGCACCGCGCCTTCGACCCAGGCCGGCGTCCACGAGACGTCATCGCCCGCGAGGAAAATGCCGCGCTCGGCGGCGGGCAGCGTGTCTTGCATGAAGTGGCCGTACATGCGGTGGTTGTAACGGTAATGGCCGGGCAAGGCGCCCTTGAACGCACCGAGAAAATGGGGATCGGCCTCCCACGAGACGCTGATCGGGTCACCGATGATGTGGCTGCGGATGTCCACGTCGGGGTAGATTTTCTGCAGGGCCGACAGCGCCAGTTCCACGCGTTTTTCGGTGCCGTGGGGCAACATCTTGAGCGCGTCGCCCATCCACGCGTAGGACAGGCAGATGGCGGCCGGCCGGTCGGGCCCGTTGTCGAACAAATAGGTGCCGCGCGTGAGGCGGTCGGTCAGGGTCATGCCCATCTGGGGCCAGCCTTGCTGCGGGCCACTGTCCCGCAGGTCCTTCCAGAAGGGCCGGTCCACCATCACGAAGGTCTTGGACGATTGCATGTAGCGCGTGCGGTCCAGCGCCATCCACAGGGGCTGCGAGAACAGCGTTTCCTCGCAGGCGATCTGGGTGGTGAGCAGCCAGCTCTGGCAGGTGACGAGCACGGCCGCGTATTCGCGCGTGTCGCCCCAGGTGTCGGTGACGGCGAGGTGGCCGCTGGCGGCACGCCTCAGGGCCTTGACGCCGGCACGCGGCGCGCCACCGTGCAGGCTGGCAAGCGACGTGCCCGCCGGCCAGTGCGCCAGCTGCGCGGGCGCGTGTTGCCACAGGCCCTGCGGCACCTGCTGCACGCCACCGACGATCAGGTGCTGGTCCTCGTCGCATCCGGTCAGCACCACCCGCAGGATCTCCAGCATGGAGTTGGGAAAGTCCGAATCCCAGCCGCCGGTGCCAAAGCCCACCTGGCCGAACACCTCGCGGTGGCGGAAGCTCAAGCGCGCAAACGCGGGCGACTGCGCCACGAAGTCGTAAAAGGTGCGGTCGTCCCACAGGGGCACGAGCCGGTCCCACAAGGCCTTGAGGCGCGGCACGTCGCGCTCGCGCAAGGCCTGCTGCAGGCCGCTGAAACCGGCGCCGGCCTCCAGCGCCTGGTCCCAGGCGACGGCCACCTCGCGGAACAGCGGCGGCAGCTCGTCCAGCGTGTGCGCCCAGTGGGTCTGGCCGCCCAGGTCGACCACGGTGCAGCCGGCGGCCGGGGTCAAGGGGTTGGGAAACGGCTGTGTGCGCAGGCCCAGCAGGTCCACGTAGTGCCAGAAGGCACGCGACGAGGCCGGAAAGCGCATGCCGCCCAGTTCGGCGACCACGCCCTGCCCGCCCTCGAAGGCCTGTGAGCGCAGGCGCCCGCCCAGGCGCGAGGCCTCGTACACCACGGGCTTCAAGCCCAGCTTCATCAGTTCGTAGGCGGCCGTCAGGCCGGCCATGCCGGCGCCCACGATGGCGACCTCGGTGCCCAGGCGCTCGGTGGGCAGCGCGCCCAGCCCGGCGGGGTGGACCAGCCAGTCGTCAAAGGCGAACGGGAAGTCGGGGCCAAAAACGGTGACGGACGGGTTCATGGTCGGCCCTTCAGAACAGGCTGGCGAGCAGCCAGCCGCCGGTGCCCCACATCATCAGGGCCACCAGGCCGTCGAGCGCGCGCCAGACCGCCACCGAGTTGAGCCGGCGGCCCAGCCAGAACATGGCCAGGCCCAGCCCGGCGAACCACAGCAGCGAGCCGGTGGCGGCGCCCAGGCCAAACACGGTGCTGCCCTGCCCGTAGGCCAGCGAGGCGGTGCCGATCAGCACGGCGGTGTCGAGCCAGGCATGCGGGTTGAGCCACGAGAAGGCCAGCGCTTGCACCGCGGCCTGGCGGCGCGTCATGGCCACCGGGGCCGCGCCGGCCGCCACACCGGCCGATGCGGCAGGGTGGCGAAACCGCACGAAGGCCTGCCAGCCGTAGACAGCGAGGAACAAGACGCCCGCGCCGACCAGCGCGCCCTGCAGCTTGTCGCTCAGGCCCCCGATCTGCGCCAGGCCCAGCACGCCCAGCGCGATCAGCGCCACGTCGGTGACGACACAGATGGCGATGGTCAGCCACACGTGCTGGCGTTGCAGGCCCATGCGCAGCACGTGGGCATTCTGGGGGCCGATGGCCATGATGAGGGACAGGCTCAAGACCATGCCGGCCGTGAAGGCGGGCGAGACGGACAGGATGGGCAGCGCGATGGCCATGGCAACACCTACAGACAACAGAAGTTTCAACACAGCCTGCAGTGTGCGCTGTTTGTCTCTTGAATTAAACTGAGTTGATTCGTTTTCCATTTACTCAATTTTTTCTTGAATCAGCATGCTGGACGCCAAACAGCTGGACGCCCTCGCCGCCGTCATCGAACACGGCGGTTTCGGCCCGGCCGCACAGGCCCTGCACCTGACACTGGCCGCGGTGTCGCTGCGCATACGCGGGCTGGAGGAACACCTGGGCCAGCGCCTGCTGGTGCGCGGCAAGGTGGTGCGCGCCACCGCCGCCGGCCAGGCGCTGCTGGCGCACGTGAAACAGGTGCGCTCCATGGAGGCCGATCTGCTGGCCGGGCTGCAGGGCCAGCAGGCCGGCGCCAAACGCGCGTGGCAGACCCTGGGTGTGGCCATCAACGCCGACTCGGTGGCGGGCTGGTTCCTGCCCGGCGTCGCGCCGCTGCTGCAGCGCCACCGCTTGCTGCTGGACATCCTGATCGATGACCAGGACCACACCCACGACGCGCTGAAGAGTGGCGATGTGATGGGCTGCGTGACCACCCTGGCCGAAGCCATGCGCGGCTGCGTTGCCGAGCCGCTGGGCGTAATGCGCTACCGCTGCGTGGCGGCGCCCGAGCTCGCGGCGCGCTGCCGCACGGCCACGGGCGCGGTGTCGGTGCACAAGCTGCTGGCACAGCCGGCCATCATCTTCAACCGCAAGGACGCGCTGCAGGACGCCTTCCTGGCCCAGCATTTCGAGCTGCACCAGCCCGAGTACCCACGGCACTTCGCGCCGGCGGTGGATGCCTTCGAGGTCGCGCTGGCCCTGGGCCTGGGCTGGGGCATGGTGCCCGAGCAGCACCTGCGGCAACACCCGGCGCTGGAAGAGGTGTTGCCCGGCGCCACGGTGGACGTGACGCTGTACTGGCAGCACTGGGCGCGCGAGTCACCCTCGGCCCAGCGGCTCACGGCGGCGGTGAAAGCGGCGGCGCGCAAGCACCTGGCTTGATCGCCGGCGAAAGCGCCCACTTTGGTTCATCATCGCGTCATGTCCTCAACCCACCCAGGGGCCCCACCATGACCACGTACACCGGCAGCTGCCATTGCGGCAACATCCGCTTCGAAGTGAGCGGCGACATCGACAGCGCGCTCGCCTGCAATTGCTCCATCTGCTCGCGCAAGGGCTCGTTGCTGTGGTTTGTGCCCCGCGCCAGCCTCCAGCTCGCCCCGCCCGCGACGGCGATGGGCACCTACATGTTCAACAAGCACGTCATCCAGCACCACTTTTGCACCGTCTGCGGCATCCATCCCTTTGGCGAGGGCAAGGACCCCCAGGGCAACGCCGTGGCGGCCGTCAACCTCCGGTGCGTCGAGAACCTCGACCTGGCGACCATTCCCGTGCACCACTTCGACGGCAAGGCCTTGTGACGCGGCCATGGGCATAGCACTCACCCAAGCGGATCGGGCCCAGGCCGTGGCCTCGATCGAGCGCTACTTCCGCGAACACATGGACGAAAAGATCGGCAACATCGCGGCGAGCGGCTTGTTGGGCTTTTTCCTCGAAGAGATCGGCCCCAGCATCTACAACCAGGCCGTGGCCGACGCCCAGGAACGGCTGCTGGCCCGGGTCTCCGAACTGGACTTCGAGGTCCACGAAGAAGCCTTCGGATATTGGCGCAAGTTCGACAAGCCACGCAAGAACAAGCCCTGAACCCCCATCACCTGAGACACCACCATGTACCAACTCCACGGTTTCAGCCAATCGGGCAACACCTACAAGGTCGCCCTGCTCCTGCGCGCCCTGCAACAGCCCTGGGAGGCCCGCTTCGTCGACTTCATGAACGGCGTCACCCGCACCGGCGAGTGGCGCGAGAGCACCAACGAAATGGGCGAGGTGCCGGTGCTGGACGATGGCAAGCGACGGCTCACGCAGTCGGGCGCCATCCTCACCCACCTGGCGCAGCGGCATGGCGCCTTCGGCGGAGCGTCCGAGGACGAACGCCTCGAGGTCCTGCGCTGGCTGCTGTTCGACAACCACAAGTTCACCAGCTACTTCGCCACCTACCGCTTCATGAAGGCCTTTGGCCCCACGGCGCCCGACCCCGCGGTCATGGCCTGGCTGCGAGGCCGGCTGGACAACGCCTTCGGCATCGTGGACAAGCATCTGGCCGGGCGGGCGTACATGGTGGGCGACACGCCCACCATTGCCGACATCTCGCTCTGCGGCTACCTGTTCTATCCGGTGGAGGAAAGCGGCTACGAGATCGAGGGCCGCTACCCGGCCATCAGCGCCTGGCTGACCCGGCTGCGCCAGCTGCCGGGCTGGGCGGCCCCCTACGACGTCCTTCCGGGCGCGGTCATCGCGCCCAAATGGTGACGGCCGATCAGCCCTTGAGACAGGTCTTCATGAAGGCCTGACGCTCCTTGCCTTCCTTGCCGGTGGCCTTGAACTCGGTGCTGCACTGGCTCATCTTCTCGTTCTGCGCCTTGCGGCCATCGGCGGCCTTGGCGCTCAGGCAGGTCTTCATGAAGGCCTGGCGTTCCTTGCCGTCCTTGCCGGTGGCCTTGAAGTCGGCGCTGCATTCGGACATTCGGTTGTTCTGTGCGGTGGGGGCCCTGGCGGGTTTGGCGTCCTTGGCGGCCGGCGCGGCAGCGGGGGCTGCGGCAGGTGCGGGGGCCGTGGCCGCAGGCGCGGCAGCGGCGGGTGCGGCGGTCTGGGCCTGTGCCACAAAGGCAAAACCGGCCAGGGACAGGGCAACAAGAGACAGTTTCATCGAAGGTTCCTCACCTGATTGGGGTTGGCGCCGGGATTGGCACCGCCGCGCATCACACCCAAAAATCCGCCGGGTGGCAAGAAACTTGAAGCACATGTAACAGCGCTGTGGTGCCCTTGAAACAGCCGGCTCGTAAAATCCGCCGATGCTCCAAGCCAAAAACGAACTGCTCGCCGCCCTCGCGGGTGAGCTGGAAAAACTCTCGCCCGGCGCCGGCGCCAAGGCGGCCTTCGAGTCGCCCAAGGTGGCCGCCCACGGTGATTTCGCCTGCACGGCCGCCATGCAGCTGGCCAAGCCACTCAAACTCAACCCACGCCAGCTGGGCGAACAGCTGCGCGACGCGCTGCTGGCCACGCCGGCCTTTGGGCAGTGGGTGGAGGCGATCGACATCGCCGGCCCCGGCTTCATCAACATCCGCCTCAAAGCCGCCGCCAAGCAGCAGGTGGTGCGCGAGGTGCTGGGCGCGGGCGCAAGCTTTGGCCAGCAGCCGGCGCGCGGCGAACGTGTGCTGGTGGAGTTCGTCTCGGCCAACCCGACCGGTCCGCTGCACGTGGGCCACGGCCGCCAGGCCGCCCTGGGCGACGCGATCTGCAACCTGTTCGAGACCCAGGGCTGGGACGTGCACCGCGAGTTCTATTACAACGACGCCGGTGTGCAGATCAACACCCTGGCCACGTCCACCCAGCTGCGCGCCAAGGGCTTCAAGCCGGGCGACGCCGAATGGCCCGAGGTGGCCTACAACGGCGACTACATCGGTGATATCGCGGCCGACTACCTTGCCAAAAAGACCGTGCATTCGGACGACCGCGCCTTCACCGCCAGCGGCGACGTGGACGCGCTGGACGACATCCGCCTGTTCGCCGTGGCCTACCTGCGCCACGAGCAAGACCTGGACCTGCAGGCCTTCTCGGTCAAGTTTGACCAGTACTACCTGGAATCCAGCCTCTACACCAGCGGCAAGGTGGACGCCACCGTGCAGAAGCTGCGCGAGGCCGGCAAGACCTACGAGTTGGACGGCGCGTTGTGGCTGAAGTCAACCGACTACGGCGACGACAAGGACCGCGTCATGCGCAAGGGCGACGGCTCCTACACCTACTTCGTGCCCGACGTGGCCTACCACATCGCCAAATGGGAACGTGGCTTCACCAAGGTCATCAACATCCAGGGCACGGACCACCACGGCACCATCGCCCGCGTGCGCGCCGGCCTGCAGGCCGCGGGCGTGGGCATCCCCCAAGGCTACCCCGACTACGTGCTGCACACCATGGTGCGCGTGATGCGCGGCGGCGAGGAGGTCAAGATCTCCAAGCGCGCCGGCAGCTACGTGACGCTGCGCGACCTGATCGAGTGGACCTCCAAGGACGCGGTGCGCTTCTTCCTGCTCAGCCGCAAGCCCGACACCGAATACACCTTCGACGTCGACCTGGCGGTCCAGAAGAACAACGACAACCCGGTGTACTACGTGCAGTACGCGCATGCGCGCATCTGCTCGGTGCTGGCGTCGTGGGGCGGTGATGTGGCCACGCTGCGGGACACCGACCTCTCGGCCCTCACCGGCCCGCAAGCCCAGGCCCTGCTGCTGCAACTGGCCAAGTACCCCGAGATGCTGAGCGCCGCCGCCACCGACTTCGCGCCCCACGACGTGACCTTCTACCTGCGCGAGCTGGCGGCCAGCTACCACAGCTACTACGACGCCGAGCGCATCCTGGTGGTGGAGGAGGCCGTCAAACGCGCGCGCCTGGCGCTGGTCGCGGCCACCGCGCAGGTGCTGCACAATGGCTTGGCCGTGCTCGGCGTGAGCGCGCCGCAAAAGATGTGACAAGCATGAACAAGCAACTGGGTGGAACACTGATCGGCTTTGTGGTCGGCCTGCTGGTGGGTCTGGGCCTGGCCCTGGCCGTGGCGGTCTACGTGACCAAGGTGCCGGTGCCTTTTGTCGACCGCGGCGTGTCGCGCAAGCCCACGCAGGACGCCATCGAGGCCGAGAAAAACCGCAATTGGAACCCCAACGCCGGCCTGGCGGGCAGCAAGCCCGCCGCCGCGCCCAAGCCAGAGGCCGAGCCGACCGAGGGCGCGGTGAAGTCCGAAGGCAAACCCGCCCCCGTGGCGCCCACACCGGCCGTCAAGCCGGAAGCGGTCAAACAGCCTGCCGCCTCGGCCGATCCGCTGGGCGATCTGGCGCGCAGCCGCACCCAGACAGCGGCGGCCCCGGCGACGGCCGCGCCGGCCACCGCCGGGACCGAAGCCGATCCGTTTGTCTACTTCGTACAGGCCGGGGCCTTCCGCACCGCGGCCGACGCCGAGGCCCAGCGCGCCAAACTGGCCATGCTGGGTTTCGATGCCAAGATCAGCGAACGCGAACAGGCCGGCCAGACCGTCTACCGGGTGCGCACCGGCCCCCACCGCGCCAAGGCCGACGCCGATGCGACCCAGGCCAAGCTGGCCGGCAACAACATCGACGCGGCCCTGGTGCGTGTGCAGCGCTGAAGCGCCGACCCGCCGCCGTTCACGCTTTTTTGAACTTTTGCTGCGGTGCGGCGCTCCATGGGAGGCAACCGCCGTTATGGCAAGGAGATTGTTGAAAAATGCAACGTCGTGATTTCACCCAAGCTGTGCTGATGGCCGGCACCGCCACCACGGGCCTGCTGGGCACCGCCCAGACCCAGGCACAGACCGCCTTCAAGGAAGGCACCGACTACCTCAAGCTCAGCCGCCCGGCCCCGGTCGACGCCCCGGCCGACAAGGTCGAGGTGATCGAGTTCTTCTGGTACAGCTGCCCCCACTGCAACGCCTTCGAGCCCACGTTTGACGCCTGGGCCAAGAAGCAGCCGGCCCACGTGGTGGTCAAGCGCGCGCCGGTGGCCTTCCGCGACGACTTCGTGCCCCAGCAGCGCCTGTACTACGCGCTGGAAGCCCTGGGCAAGGTCGAGGAACTGCACCGCAAGGTGTTCCACGCCATCCACACCGAAAAGCAGCGCCTGACGACCCAGGAGCAGATCGCCGACTGGATCGCCAAGCAGGGCGTGGACCGGGCCAAGTTCCTGGAGGTCTACAACGCCTTCGGCGTCGCGGGCAAGGCCCGCCGCGCCAGCCAGCTGCAGGACGCCTACCAGGTGGACGGCGTGCCCTCGCTGGGCATCGCCGGCAAATACTTCACCTCGGGTTCGCTGGCGCAGAACATGCCGCGCACGCTGCAAGTGGCCGAGCACCTGATTGCCCAGTCGCGAAGCGCGAAATAAGCGCCCTTGGCGCCGTCCCCCAAAGCCCGCTGCGATCCAGCGGGCTTTTTTGTGCCCGGCCCGGAGCGCACACGGCAAAGTGCACGCTTACAATGCCATGCAATTTCCATGCCCTACACGCCGATGACCCGCACCACGTTTACCCGCACCTGCCAGGCCGGCCTGCTGGCCATGGGCTTGCTGTCCGGTGCCGCGGCCCTGGCCGCCAAGGCAGACCGCAACCAGCCCATGAATGTGGAGGCCGACAGCCTGCGCCATGAGGATGGCCGCCAGACCAGCGTCTTCACCGGCAACGTGGTGGTCAACAAGGGCAGCATCGTGATCCGTGGCCAGCAGATCGAGGTGCGCCAGGGACCGCAGGGCCAGCAGTTCGGCACCGTGCTGGGCAACACCAGCACCCAGGCCTTCTTCCGGCAGAAGCGCGACGTGGTGGACGAATACATCGAAGGCGTGGCCGACCGCATCGAATACGACAGCCAGGCCGACACGGTGCGCTTCATCGGCCGCGCCGTGCTGCGCCGCTACCGGGGCGCGAGCCTCAACGACGAGACCGCGGGCAACACCATCGTGTACGACAACAACGCCGACGTGTTCACGGTCGACGGCGGCGCGGCCGCGCGCACCCCCGCCAACCCGAGCGGGCGCGTGCGCGCCATGCTCACCCCCGTGCCCAAGGGCGACACCAGCGGCCCGGCCCCGGTGACCGCGCCCGCCCCCGACCTCAAAGCCACACCGGCCCTGGGCGAGGGCAAGCGGTGAGCGCCGCCGTCCCGCTCGCCACCCACCCCGCCACGCCGGCCATCAAACGCCGGCTGGAAGCGCGTGGCCTGCAAAAAGCCTATGGCAGCCGCAAGGTGGTCAAGGACGTGTCGCTGGCGGTGGACGAAGGCGAGGTGGTGGGCCTGCTGGGGCCCAACGGCGCCGGCAAGACCACCTCCTTCTACATGATCGTGGGCCTGGTGCGGGCCGACGCCGGGCAGATTTCCCTCGACGGCCAGGCCGTGGAGCGCCTGCCCATCCATCGCCGCGCGCGCCTGGGCCTGGGCTACCTGCCGCAGGAAGCGTCCATCTTCCGCAAGCTCAGCGTGGAAGACAACGTGCGTGCCGTGCTGGAGCTGCAGACCGACCCGGCCACGGGCAAGCCCTACACCCACGCGGCGCTGGAGCAGCGCCTCACGGAACTGCTCGAGGACCTGCACGTCTCGCACCTGCGCTCCTCGCCGGCACCGGCCCTGTCGGGCGGTGAACGCCGCCGGGTGGAGATCGCCCGAGCCCTGGCCAGCAACCCGCGTTTCATCCTGCTGGACGAGCCTTTCGCCGGCATCGACCCGATCGCCGTGATCGAGATCCAGCGCATCATCGGCTTCCTCAAATCGCGTGGCATCGGCGTGCTGATCACCGACCACAACGTGCGCGAAACCCTGGGCATCTGCGACCACGCCTACATCATCAACGAGGGCCGCGTGCTGGCCCGGGGCACGCCGGGGGAAATTGTCGAGAATGCCGACGTCAGAAGGGTTTACCTCGGCGAACACTTCCGAATGTGAGCGGCATGAAACAAAGCCTCTCGCTTCGTGTCTCCCAACACCTGTCGCTGACCCCGCAGCTGCAGCAGTCCATCCGGCTGCTGCAGCTCTCCACGCTGGAGATGGCGCAGGAGGTCGAGCAGATGCTCGACGAGAACCCCTTTCTGGAACGCAGCGAGGAAGTGGCCGAGCGCGAGGCCTTTGGCGTCGACGCGGTGGACGCGCCGGTGAGCACCGGCGATCTGGTCAGCGAATGGAGCGCGGACAACGCCAGCAGCAGCAACAGTTCCAGCAGCGAAGGCGATGACTTCAGCGAAGAAGTCGGCGGCAGCGAACCCGACTGGGAAGGCGACGGCACCGTCTCCTTCACGCCCGACGACGGCGAGTGGGGCGGCGAGGCCGCGCCCCGCAACCGCAACGACCCGCACGACGAGGAAACCGCCAGCGCCGCCGAGCTCGCCAGCGAACACATCAGCCTTCAGGCCCACCTGCACCAGCAGGCGCTGGGCCTGCGGCTCAACGAGGAAGAGCGCGCGGCGCTGTACTTCCTGATCGAGTCGCTCAACGACGACGGCTACCTGGACGAGCCCATCGCCGACCTGGCCGCCGCGCTGGCCGGCGACGACCTGGAGGCCCGCGAAGCCACCGAACAGGCGCTCAACCTGGCGCTGCACTGGCTGCAGCACATGGACCCGGCCGGCGTGGGCGCGCGCGATCTGGCCGAATGCCTGCGCCTGCAGATCGAGGAGCTGCGCAACAGCCCGGCCGCCCAGGCCGCGCTGGCCATGTGCGCCCAGCCGCTGGACCTGCTGGCCCGCCGCGACACCAAACGCCTGGCCGCCGCCTGCCGGCTCGACGAGGCCGTGGTGCGCGAGGGCCTGGCACTGATCGGCCACCTGGAGCCCAAGCCGGGCCGGCGTTTCGTCAACGTGGAGCGCAACGCCATCTTGCCCGACGTCATCGTCACCAAGGCCGGGCGCGGCTTCAAGGTCCAGCTCAACCCCGACGTGATGCCGCGCCTGCGGGTGCACGACATCTACGCCAACGCCCTGCGCCAGGGCCGCGGCGAAAAAGGCGAAGGCGCGGCCGGCATGCAGCAGCGGCTGCAGGAGGCGCGCTGGTTCATCAAGAACATCCAGCAGCGCTTCGACACCATCCTGCGCGTGTCCAGCGCCATCGTCGAGCGCCAGCGCAACTTCTTCATGCACGGCGAACTCGCCATGCGCCCGCTGGTGCTGCGCGAGATCGCCGACGAGCTGGGCCTGCACGAGTCCACCATCAGCCGCGTGACCACCGCCAAGTACATGGCCACGCCCTTCGGCACCTACGAGCTCAAGTACTTCTTCGGCTCCAGCCTGGGCACCGAGACCGGCGGCAACGCCTCCAGCACCGCCGTGCGCGCGCTGATCAAGCAGTTCGTGGCCTCGGAAGACCTGGCCAAGCCGCTGTCGGACAACCAGCTGTCCGAGATGCTCAAGGAGCAAGGCATCGAATGCGCCCGCCGCACGGTGGCCAAATACCGCGAGGCGCTGCGCATTGCGCCGGCCAATCTGAGAAAACGATGACCCCCGGGGGCCCGATCCGCCCAGAGGCGGTCCGGCGGCGGATCGAAAGGTACACATGAACCAACTGACGCTTTTTCTGCCCTGCGCCGCCGGCGTGGAGGACTTCCTCGCCGCCGAGGTGAAACGCATCGTCGGTGTGGCAGATGCCGACATGTCGCGCTCGCGCGGCGGCGTGTTGATCAAGGCCAGCTGGCGCGACGCCATGCTGCTCAACCTGCACAGCCGCCTGGCCCAGCGGGTGCTGGTGGAACTGGCCTACCAGCCCTACCGCAGCGAAGACGACATCTACGCCACCGCCTGCGACGTGGCCTGGGAAATCTGGATGACGCCGCGGCACACGCTCAAGGTCGAGATCACGGCCCAGCACAGCCCGCTCAAGAGCCTGAACTTCGCCGCCCTGCGGGTGAAGGACGCCGTCTGCGACCGCCTGCGCCACAAGACCGGCGAGCGCCCCAACATCGACACCACCTGGCCCGACGTGCGGGTCTTCGCCCACCTGACCGAGAGCCACTGCTCGATCTACATCGACACCTCGGGCGAGCCGCTGTTCAAGCGCGGCTGGCGCGAGGACAAGGGCGACGCGCCCTTGAAGGAAACCCTGGCCGCGGCCATGATCGCCGCCACCGGCTGGGACGGCAGCCAGGGCGCGGCCCAACCGCTGTACGACCCCTGCTGCGGCAGTGGCACGGTGCTGATCGAGGCGGCGCAAATGGCGCTGAACATCGCGCCCGGCAGCACGCGCCGGTTTGCCTTCGAGAAGCTGCTGCCCTTCCAGTCGCACGTGTGGCAGGGCATCAAGGCCCAGGCCCAGGCGGCGCAAAAGCCCTGGCCGCAGGGGCAGAAACCCTTCATCTTCGGCAGCGACGTGGCCTTTCGCATGGTCGACTTCGCGCAGCGCAACGCCCAGCGTGCCGGCGTGGCCCAGGCCATCGAGCTGCGCGGCGGTGACGCCCTGCAACGCATGCCGCCCACCGACACCCCCGGCGTGATGCTGCTCAACCCGCCGTATGGCGAGCGCATCGCCGCGGCTGGTGTGGCCGGCACCCGCGCGGCCGACCGCGCGCAAGGGCGTGAGCAGCGCCGCGACGGCGGTCACACCGGCGGACGCGAAAGCGCCCAGCTGGCCGATGGCGGCGAGTCGGGCGACTTCTTCGCCCAGCTCGCCAGCCACTGGAAAAAGCACTACAGCGGCTGGAGCGCCTGGATGCTCACGCCCGACCTCAAGCTGCCGGGCAAGATGCGCTTCAAGGAAAGCCGACGCGTGCCGCTGTGGAACGGCCCCATCGAATGCCGGCTGTTCCGCTTCGACCTGGTGGCCGGGCGCAACACCAAACACCCCACGCCCCCTGATGCCCACTGAAACGGCACCGGCGGCCGTCGTGATCGACACCAACGTGGCGCTGGACCTGTTGGTGTTCAAGGACCCGGCCACCGCCCAGTTGCGGGCAGCGCTGGAGGGTGGCCAGATGCACTGGGTGGCCACCCGGGCCATGCGCGATGAGCTGGAACGCGTGCTCGGCTACCCCAAGCTGGCGGCGCGCGTGGCCTATCACCAATGTGACACGCCCGGGGTGCTGGCGGCCATGGACAGCCGCTGCCACTGGGTGGACGCGGCGCCCAAGGCGCCCGTGACCTGCAGCGACGCAGACGACCAGAAGTTCATCGACCTGGCCCTGGCGCACCGTGCCCTGCTCCTGAGCAAGGACCACCACATCACCCGCATGCGCAAGCGTTTGCTGGTCCTGGGCGTGCCTGTTGTGGCCCGTTGGCCAGTCTTGGAGCGGGGTTTGAACGGCACTGGCCAATCGTCGTAGTTATTGTCAAAAACGTTCAAAATTTGATTTAGAATTGCCGCGGGCCATCCTTGATGGCTCCCCGCTTTTCCTCCCTGAGCGGGCGCCTTGATGTGTGACAGCAAAAAGGCTTCCCAATCCTGGTCTCTGACCAGGATTTTTTTTTACCCCTGCGTTTTCATCCGTTCGCTTTTCCAATACACGTCGTCGCCGCCATTCATGCGGTTCAGCACGCGGGCAAAGACGAACATCAGGTCGCTCAGGCGGTTGAGGTACTGGCGCGGGGTGTCCTTGAGGGCCTCTTCGCTGCCCAGCGCCACCACGGCGCGTTCGGCCCGGCGGGCCACCGTGCGGCACACATGCGACAGCGCCGCGGCGCGGCTGCCGGCGGGCAGGATGAATTCCTGCAGGCGGGGCAAGCGTTCGTTGTGGGTGGCCAGGGCCTCGTCCAGCGCCAGCACGGCCTCGGGCTTGAGCAGCTCGAAGCCGGGGATGGACAACTCGCCGCCGAGGTTGAACAGCTGGTGCTGGATCTCGACCAGGGTCTCGCGCACATCGGCCGGCAGGTCCTCGCACAACAACACGCCGATCTGCGAATTGAGTTCATCCACCTCGCCCATGGCGTGCACGCGCAGGCTGTCCTTGGAAACCCGCGTGTTGTCGCCCAGGCCGGTGGTGCCGTTGTCGCCGGTGCGGGTGGCGATTTGTGTGAGTCGGTTGCCCATGTGCGTTCTTCGGTCGGTGATGTGGACACCGATTTTGACGCATGCGCCCAGCTGTTCGGGCCGACATCGTCCCCTGGGGGTGACGCCGCAGAGACGCGGGGGATTAAAAACGCGCCACGGTGTGGGCCTCGATGTGCTCGAAGTGGATGTCCTCGCCCAGTCCAGGCGCTTGCGAGAGCTGCACGTAGCCTTGCGTGTCCATCGGGTCGGGCAGGCGGCGCAGGTAGGCCGGCACTTCGTCGTAGTCCAAGAACGGGTGCAGCAGCCCGCGCTCATACCAGCGGCAATTCGCCACGGCGGCGCACACGGCGAGGTTGGCGGCGCCGTTGCCGTGCACTTCGCAGTGCATGCCAAAGCCTTCGGCCATGTGGGCCACCTTCATCGCCGGCGAGATGCCGCCGACACCCGTGACACCGGCTCGCAAGATGTCGGACGCACCGGCCTGTATCCAGTCGGCGCGGCTGTGATGTTTGCCCGACAGGCTTTCCGGGCCGAGGATGGGGATGTCGAGCTGGGAGGCCAGCCACACATAGGAGGCCATGCTCTGCTCGTTCATCATTTCCTCGAACCAAGTGAAATCCAGGCGCTGCAGGGCGCGGCCGATGCGCAAGGCATCGGTGCGGCTGTAGCTGTGGTAGCCGTCAAGCATCAGCGGCACGTCGGGGCCCACGGCCTCGCGCACGGCAGCACAGGCTCGGATGTCCATGTCCACGTCGGGCGCGAAGGACACCGGTGGCATCCAGGTGTGCAGCTTGATGGCACGGTAGCCTCGTTCCACCAGCTGGAGCGCGAAGCGCGCGTAGTCGTCGGGCGTGGCCAATCCACCGGGGGTCTCGTCACCACACATGGTGCTGCCGTAGGCGGGCACCTTGTCGCGGTAGCCACCCAGCAGCTTGTAGACCGGCTGGCCCAGCGCACGGCCGGCCAGATCCCACAGCGCGGTGTCCACTGCCGCCAGCGCGCGGTCGGTGAGTTGGCCGGCGCTGCCGCGCTGCCAATGCTCCAGTTCGTGCCACAGCGCCTCCCGGTGCAACGGGTCGCGTCCGATCAGCACCTTGCGCACGAAGCCGTCCAGCACGTGTGGGCGTATCACCTCGCATGGGGCGAAACTGTGGCCTGCGCTGCCGTCGTCGCAGGTGATCGTAAGCAGCACCAGCTTGGCCTGCACGATCTCGCCCGGGTGCGAATGGCCGGCGCTGTCCACATTGCGGCGGCTGGGGTAGGTGAACACCTGCCCGCTGATTCGATCGATCTTCATGGTCAAACTCCCTGTTCTTTTTGGATGGTGGGTGTCATGTGCGGCCCGCGCCCGCCTGGGCTCGCACCCGGTGCGCCACCTCGGCCACCGGATCGATGGGGCCATGCCAGCTGGGCATCCAGCCAACATCGGCGTTCAGTGCAACGCCCGGATGGGCCCGCTGCAACGCGGCCAGCAGGTCAACCGGGCGCCCGTTGTGCCAGTTGTCTTGCGCCGCCAGGACCTGGCCCCGCCAGAGCCGCACCAGCCGCGTGGCAGGCACATGGGCGGGCGTTTCCCACACGTTGTTCTGCACCACCAGGCGCGACTGGACACCCACGCCGATGGAATACCCCAACGGATAGGGGGGCTGGTCGCTGCCGGTGTAGAGGTTGTTGTAGACGTGGACCTGTCCAAAACGCACGCGCGGCGCACGCTCGCCGCAGTGCTCCCACCAGTTGTGGTGGAAGCTGACCTTGAGGCGGTCGCTGTCATTGGACTGGTCGCTGTTGCCCACCAGGTTGGTCTTGTCGTGGCCGCGGAAGTGGCAGTACGAGACCGTCACCCAGTTCGAGCGGGCGGTGATGTCCAGCAGGCCATCGTGGTGCTGCATCGGACGGCCCAGCGCGGTGCGGGCCGTGTGGTCGGGGCGGGTGCCGTCGTCGAAGGTGCAGTGGTCCACCCACACGTGGGTGGCGTTGCTCAAGGACAGGTTGTCGTACTCCGAGTTCCATTCGCCATTGGCGTTGTCCTTGGGATCCCAGGCGGGGAAGTGGTCGTAGGCGTCGCTGAAGTGCAGGTTGCGCACGATCACGTTGTCCACGTCCTGCAGCAGCAGTGTGCCGTTTTTGAAGCCAGCGTCGCGGCCCACGCCGATGACGGTGGTGTTCGACGGAACCGGCACCACCACCGTGGCCTGCTGGCGGTCGGCCGAGCGCTGGCGTGCTGCTTCGAGTGGCCCGGTCGGGGGCTGTTTGCCCCATACGGCTGGCGCATACGCGCGCAGGTAGGCCTCGAAGTCAAAGGCAGGGTCGCGGAAGGCCTCGGCGTCCACGGGCCGGTTGCGCGAGTCCACACAGAGGTCGATGCGTCCCAACACGCGCACGATGCGGGGCGTGCCGGGGGTGCCGACGGCAAGCGCCGCCACCAGTTCGGCACGGTTGCGTACCTCGAACACAAAGCCCGGCTGGGCATGCGCACCACCGCTGGTGCCACCTTCGGCGGCAGCCCAGCCGTCGTTGGCGGCCAACACCTGGCGCTCCCACGGGTGGGTGGTCCTGGTCATCTGGCTGCTGCTGCAGCCCGGCAACAGCATCAGACCGACGCCGGCGACCGACAAACCGATGAACAGGCGGCGGCGCGCCCGGTTGTGAAACGTGTCCATACACACCCCCCCTTCACTTGATGCGCTTGAGCAAGGTGTTGCCTTCTTCGTACAGGCGGCGTGCGGCCTCCTGCTCGGTGACCTTGCCATAGGCCACGGTCTCGAAGACCTCACGCATGAACTTGCTGAAGCGCTGGTTTTCGAACAGGGGCGAAGGCAGATCGATGCCTCCGGCCTCCTTCTGCTGCTTGATCTGCTGGTAGGCGGCCTGCTCCAGTTCGCCGATGCGCTTGTCCCTGAGCAGCACATGCAGCGGGCCACTGGCGGCGGGCACGCCACGGCTCAGCCCCAGGAGCTGCGCCGCCTGCGGATCGGTCAGCAGAAAGTTCAGGAACTGCACCGCCACCGCTGGGTGCTTGCTGCGTTTGCTCACCGCGTACATCAGCGACGGGCGCCCAAACATGCCGCTGTGTTTGGCCTGGGGCAGGGTCAGAAAGGGGCCGATGGTCAGCTTCTGGTCCTTGTCCAGCGTGCTCTCGCGCAGGCGCAACACCGAGTCCCAGGTGTAGTTGCCGGCCCAGGTGCCGTTGGTCCAGTCCTGCTGCTGCTCGGTGGGTTTGTCGGCACCCCCCAGGCTGGCGCGGTAGGGCAGCGGTGTCACCACCTTGCTGTCGACCAACTTCTTGTAGGTCGACACCCACTCCAGCACCGCCGCCGGGCTCATGGCCACCCGTGGTTCGCTGGGGTCGACGTAGGGTTTGCCGTGTTTCTGCTGAGCGTAAGCGTGCGACAGCAGGATCACGTCATAGGGCTCGCCATCGAGCAGGTAGGCCTTGTCGCCGTTCTTGGCCTGGAAGGCCTTGCCAGTGGCAAACAGCTCGTCCCAGGTGGTGGGCACCTGCAGCCCGGCGCGCTGGATGGCGGCCTTGTTCCACACAAACACACGTGCGGTGTAGGCTGCGGGCAGGGCGTTGAGCTTGCCGCCCAGCGTGCCCATCCGGAGGTCGGCCGGCGAAAACTGGTCGAGCGCCAACAGACCGCGTTGCTTGTTGAGATCCAGGAAGCCTTCACCGGTCTTGGAGTAGCTCGACAGCCAGGCCCAGTTGAGCTGCACGATGTCGGCTTCGGAACCACCGGCGACCTGCGTCGACAAGCGTTCCTGGTAGCCGTTGAAGCCCATGTACTCGCCCTTGATCTTGACGCCCGGGTGCTTGGCCTCGAAGGCGGCGATGGCCTTGAGCGTGCTCTCGTGGCGTTCGCCGCCGCCCCACCAGGAGAATCGCAAGATGGCGTCCTGGGCCTGGACGGGTGGGGTGCTGGCCACGGCGGCAAGCGCGGCGGCGGTGACAAGGGTGCGACGTTGCATGTGAATCTCCCTGCGTGTTGTGGTGCGGTGGTGGGTCAGGATCAGAGAAAAAGGTTGTAACCATCGCCGCCGTGGGCGAAGGCATGACACTGATGCATGTGGATGCCGAACAGGTGGTGGTCGCCACGCTGTTTGCGTGCCAGGTCATCAAACTGTTCACGCGGCACGCGGCAGGTGAACGGCACATCGCCCAGGTCGAAGTGCACGAAGACCTCGCTGCCCATGTGCTCCATGAAGCGCAACCTGCCTTCGATCCGGTGCGTGCCGTCCTGCGCGGCGCCGGCCGTGACGTGTTCAGGGCGGATGCCGAAGCGGATGGGCTGGCCCACCAGCGCGCGCAGCTTTTCCTCTCGGCCACCCGGCACCGGCAGGCGGGCACCACCCACCTCGATGCACAGGCCGGCGCCCATGGGCTGCACCGTGGCCGGGCGGATGTTCATTTCGGGCGAGCCGATGAAGCTGGCCACGAAGGCGTTGGCCGGGCGTTCGTACAACACGGTGGGCCGGTCCACCTGCTGGATGGTGCCTTCCTTGAGCACGCAGATGCGCTCGCCCATGGTCATGGCCTCGGTCTGGTCGTGGGTGACGTAGATCACCGTGGACGGGCGACCGGCCTCGCGCAGCGTGCGGTGCAGCTCGGTCAGGCGCACCCGCATGGAGGCGCGCAGCTTGGCGTCGAGGTTGGACAGCGGCTCGTCGAACAGAAACACCTCGGGCTTCTTGACGATGGCGCGGCCCACGGCCACGCGCTGCGCCTGCCCGCCCGACAGTTGCTTGGGGTAGCGGTCCAGCAGGTGATCCATCTCCAGCAGCCTGGCGGCATCGCGCACGCGGCCATCGACCTCGGCCTTGGGCGTGCCGGCGAGCTTGAGGCCGAAGGCCAGGTTGTCGTAGACCTTCATGTGCGGATAGAGCGCGTAGTTCTGGAACACCATGGCGATGCCGCGCTGCTTGGGCGCGAGGTTGTTGACCACCTTGCCGCCGATGCGCAACTCGCCGCCGCTGATGGTCTCCAGCCCCGCGACCATGCGCAGCAGCGTGCTCTTGGCGCAGCCCGAAGGGCCGACGAAAACCATGAATTCGCCGTCGTGGATGTCGAGATCGACACCGTGCACGGCGGCAAAACCGTTGGCGTAGGTTTTCTGGATTTTCTTGAGATGGACTTGTGCCATGGCTTGTCTCCCTGGGATGCGTTGGGTGGGCTTCAGCCCTTGATGCCGCTGCTCGATGCGCCTTCGATGAAGTGGCGCTGGGCGGCGAAGAACACGAGGATGGAGGGCAGCAAGGCCACCACCGAGATGGCCAGCACACTGGCCCACTCGACCTCTTCGGTGGCGCCTATGCTCATCTTCAGGGCCAGCGACACCGGGTACTTCTCAACCGTGGAGAGGTAGATCAGCGGGCCCATGAAGTCGTTCATGGTCCAGATGAACTGGAACACGATGACGCTGATGATGGCCGGCTTGAGCAGGGGCACGATGATGTGCCACAGCAGCTGCAGCGGGTTGCAGCCGTCGATCTGTGCGGCCTCCTCCATGTCGCGCGGAATGCCGCGCAGGAACTGCACCAGCATGAAGACGAAGAACGTGTCGGTGGCGAAGGCCGAAGGCACGATCAGCGGCAGGTAGCTGTCGAGCCAGCCAAATTCCTTGAACATCAGGTACTGCGGCAGGCGCAGGATGATGAGCGGCAGCATCATGGTGCCGACCATGATGGCGAACAGCGTCTTCTTGCCCCAGAACTCGAAGCGCGCAAAGGCGTAGGCCACCAGCACACACGAGATCACCGTGACGATGATGCGTGGCACGGTGATGATGAAAGAGTTCAGGAAGTAGGTCGCGAAGGTGTATTCGGTGCTGGTCTTCCAGCCCTTGGCGTAGGCGGTGAAGTCAAACCGCGAAGGCCAGAAGCCCATCTCGGTGAAGATCTCGGTGTTGGTCTTGAAGGACGCCCCCACCAGCCAGATCATGGGGTAGAGCATGACCAGGCCGACCAGGCCCAGCACCACATAACGCATGAGGGCATTGAGGCGTTTGCGGCGCTGCGACACGGCCGCTTCAACGTCGGGCACGCAGCGTTCGGCGAAGGTGTTTGAGGTGCGCGTGTTCATCGCTGGCTGTCCTTCTCGCCGGAATAAAAGACCCAGTACTTGGAGGTGACAAAAGAAATCGCACTGAGACTGCCCACCAGTGCGAACAACACCCACGACAGCGCGCTGCCGTAGCCCAGGTTGAAAAACTTGAAGCTCTGGTCGTAGATGTAGAGCGAGAGCACGTAGGTCGAGTGCAGCGGGCCGCCCTCGGTGATCATGTAGGGGCCGTTGAACTCCTGGAAGGCGTGCACCATCTGCATGATCAGGTTGAAGAAGATCACCGGCGTGATCAGCGGCACGGTGATGCGCCAGAACTGCTGCGTCTTGCTGGCACCGTCGATCTCGGCCGCCTCGTACAGCGAGGTCGGCACGTTCTGCAGCGCCGCCAAGAAGATCACCATGGCCGAACCGAACTGCCAGGTGAACAACAGGATCACGGTCCAGATCGAGTAATGCTCGTCGGCCAGCCAAGCAATGGGCTCCAGGCCGAACTTGGCCAGCACGATGTTGACCAGCCCGTTTTGCGAAAAGATGAAACGCCACATCACCGCCGCCGCGATCGAACCACCCAGGATGGACGGCAGGTAGAAGGCCGAGCGGAAGAAGTTGATGCCGCGCAGCTTGAAGTTCAGCACGTGCGCAATGAACAGGGCAAAGCCCACCCGCAGCGGCACCGAGATGACCACGAACAGCAGCGTGACACCGAGCGACTTGTTGAACAGGGGATCGGAGGTGAACAGTTCCCGGTAGTTCTCTAGGCCAATGAATTCGGGCGGGTTGATGACGTCGTATTGCGTGAAGCTCAGCGCAAAACTCATCACGAAGGGAAACAGTTTGAAGCCAAGCACCCCCAACACAAAGGGCAGCGCGAACAGAAAGCCGATGCGTTTGTTCTCGTACATGATTTGACCTTTCTCAAACCGTGCCCGGTGGGCTTCGGTGTTGTAATAAGCGCATGGCAGGGAGACTCCAAACCACCACCGGTGCCCGGGTGCGCCTGCTGCCTGCGCCCACCCCATGTCCTCGCCCCATTCGACTCCCCACCGCGCCCTGTCCCACCGACTGGTGACCGAGCTCAGCGCCGACATCCGCAACGGGGTGTTGTGTCCGGGCGACCGCCTGCCCATCGAGCCCGAACTGGCTCGCCGCTTTGGTGTCAGCCGCACCGTGGTGCGCGAATCCATACAACGCTTGCAGGTCATGGGCGTGGTGCAGACCCGCCACGGCATCGGCACCTTTGTGTTGCCCCCACCTCCCGCGGCAGGGCTGCTGATCGGCGCGGGGGCCGACGTGGGCCTGCAGCAGGTGCTGTTCATGCTGGAATTGCGCATCAGTGTCGAGGCCGAGGCTGCGGCGCTGGCCGCGGCGCGGCGCACGGACACCCAGCTGGAGGCCATGCGTGCGGCGTTGAACAGCTTTGACACCGCCTTGCACGCCGGCCACAGCACCTTGGCGGCAGACTTTCAGTTCCACTGTCTCGTCGCACAGGCCACCCACAACCCCTACTTCGAAGAGGTTCTCAGCAGCCTGGGCCGTGTCACGATCTCGGGCGTCGACCACCTGCGCCGTGACGGATCGCCAGACCCCAAGGCGTCCATGCCCGTGGCGCAGTTCGGTGTCGGCCCGTCGGGACTGGTGGCCGGCAAGACGCTCACGGCCCACGAGCACGAGGGCCTGCTCGACAACATCCAGCGCGGTGATGCCATGGGCGCCCGCGCGGCCATGCTGGTGCACCTGAGCAACAGCCGGGAACGGCTGCGTCGGGCCGCCGTGATTCCAGACTGACCCAGCCCCGGTGTCACGGCGGTGTGTGGCGGCAACACAGGCCATGCTCGGCCTCAGAAGTTGTGGCGCAGGGCCACTTCCCAACCCGGACCGGTATACGAGGTCTTGAGCGAACCATCGGCCTGGAAGGTCTTGACCTGCTCACGCACCAGCGAGACGTTCAAGGACGTGCGCTTGCTCATGGGGTGGTGGTAGCCCAGCCCCACGCGGCTGCCTTCGCGGTCGGCGGCGCGGCTGCTGCCGTTGGCCAGTTCGTCCTTGAGGCGGCGCCAGGACAGGCGCAGCTCGCCGGGGCCGGCGGGGATGCGCGCGCCCACCGTCCACACCACCTGATGGCCTTGATCGTTGGCGGCCAAGCCAGTGGAGCGGGCGTAGGTGAACATGGGCTTGATGACACCGAAGTCGTAGAACCCGCCCAAGGTCGTGGTCTTGATGCCGTCGCCCGCAGTGGCGCCGGCGGTCGGGTCTTGTTCGGACTGGTGCGTGAAGGTCAGCGACACCGGCCCCTGGGCATAGCCTAGGTGCAGGCCACGGCCGTCCTTGCGGTTGCGCGGCGCGGCCGAAGCGGCGAGACCCAGGTTGAAGCCAACGACGGTCGGTGACTCGTAGTAAGCGGTCTGATCCCATTTCGCCGCCGACCGCGCGCCACGCGACCCGTTGGAGGCATAAGAATCGCCAAAAAAGGCCTCGTAGCGACCGGCCACGCCCACCCAATCCTGGGGTGAACTCATGCGCCCCAGCCGCAACGTGCCAATGGCCTGGTTGGCCAGACCAACCCAGGCCTTGTCTTTCCAGAACACATCGCCGTCCTGGTTGCCTGCGGCGCCATTGAAACGGTGCTCCAGCTGGAAAAAGGCGGTGTTGCCGCCCCCCAGGTCTTCGCTGCCCAAGTAGCCCAGGCGGCCACGGGAGCTGTCGTCCAGCAGGGCCTCCTTGCCCTCACCTGCCGCCAGGTTGATCGGTCCGTGCCGGACACCCAGATCGATGCGTCCATAGATCCGGACATCGGATTGCTGCGCCTGCGCGCCACCCACGTGGAGGCACGCAGCCACCCACACCCAAGGCGCACCGCGCCAGTGGCAAATACCCATTCGTCTCTCCCTGAAGCGCTGTTGCGCGCCTTGTCTGCCCCACACAACCAGCACCCTCGCGGACACCGGCGCCTCCCTTGTGCCAACCCCCACCAGCACAGGTGCAGGGGCCGGCCAACGTTTTAGTTGTTAGACATCATATGAAACAAAAGCCACAGGGCCCCAAAACCTCACCCACAATTCACCAGGGTTTTCCCTTGCAATTAACTATTTTTTGGAATTTCTCCGTTTTTACAAGGTTTTTTGTCACAAATGTTTTTTGTGGTTTTAACAATGAACGCGTTGAATGGACTCAATAGTCGAAAGTCATGTGATGACTTGCGCAAGTGCACATCCCGCCCTTGCCAGTGGTCTGCCGCGCCCACAATGTGTCGATAATGCAAAGCTGGCCGCCAAGGCGGCCTGGACTGCCGACCAGGAGACCGTGCCATGAACACCCCCCTTCCCGCCCACCTGCTGCCCGAGATCCACCAGCGCGAGGTGCCACAGGCGCTGATCGACGCCCTGAAGGCGCGTTTTGCCGAACGCTGCTCCACCGCGCTGGCGGTGCGCGAGCAGCATGGCCGGGATGAGTCGGCATTCACCACCGTGCCGCCGCCCTCGGCCGTGGTGTTCGCCGAGTCCACCGCCGACGTGGCCGACGCGGTCAAGCTGGCGGCGCAACACCGGGTGCCGGTGATTCCCTTCGGTGTCGGCTCCTCGCTCGAAGGCCACCTGCTGGCCGTGCAGGGCGGCATCAGCATCGACGTCAGCCGCATGGCCCGGGTTCTGTCCATCAACGCCGAGGACCTGACCGTGACGGTACAGCCTGGCGTGACGCGCAAGGCGGTGAACGAGGCGGTCAAGAGCGAAGGCCTGTTCTTCCCCATTGACCCCGGTGCCGACGCCTCCATCGGCGGCATGAGCGCCACCCGCGCCAGCGGCACCAACGCCGTGCGCTACGGCACCATGCGCGAAAACGTGCTGGCGCTGGAAGTGGTCACGGCCCAGGGCGAGGTGATCCGCACCGGCACCCGCGCCAAGAAAAGCAGCGCCGGCTACGACCTCACCCGCCTGATGGTGGGCAGCGAGGGCACGCTGGGCGTGATGACCGAAATCACACTCAAACTCTACCCGCTGCCCGAGGCGATCTCGGCCGCCACCTGCTCCTTCCCGAGCATCGAGGCAGCGGTGCGCGCCACCATACAGATCATCCAGATGGGCATCCCCATCGCGCGCTGCGAACTGATCGACGCCGGCACGGTGCGCATGGTCAACGCCTACGCCAAGCTGGGCCTGCGCGAAGAAGCCATGCTGCTGATGGAATTCCACGGCTCGCCCGCCGGCGTGCAGGAGCAGGCGGAGACGGTACAGGAGATCGCGGCCGAGTTCGGTGGCCAGGCCTTCGAATGGGCCACCACGCCCGAGGACCGCACCCGCCTGTGGACGGCGCGGCACAACGCCTACTTCGCGGCCATCCAGAGCAAGCCGGGCTGCCGCGCCATCAGCACCGACACCTGCGTGCCCATCAGCCGCCTGGCCGACTGCCTGCTCGACTCGGTGGCCGAGGCCGACGCCTCGGGCCTGCCCTACTTCCTGGTCGGCCACGTGGGCGACGGCAACTTCCACTTCGGCTACCTGATCGATCCCGACAACGCCGAAGAGCGCCGTGTGGCCGAGGACCTGAACCACCAGCTGGTGAGCCGCGCGCTGGCCCTGGAAGGCACCTGCACCGGCGAACACGGCGTGGGCCTGCACAAGATGGACTTCCTGCGCAGCGAGGCCGGCGACGGCGCGGTGCAGATGATGCGCACCATCAAACGCGCGCTCGACCCGGACAACATCATGAACCCGGGCAAGATCTTCGCCCTGTGAGCAACGCCGTCTGCCGACCCCGCACGAAGGCACACCCATGACACGGCCCTCGCAAGCGCAGGGCCTCTACCAGCCCCTGACCGTCGCTGCCGCGTACGGCGTGCTGGCCTCGCTCTGGATCACGCTGTCGGACCGCCTCGTGGGCTGGCTGTTCGACGATCCCGCCATGCTGCTGCTGGCCAGCACCGCCAAGGGCTGGCTGTTCGTCGCCGTGACCACCCTCCTGGTGTTTGGCCTGCTGGTGCGGCGTGGGCCGGGCCAGGCCATGAACCAGGACGGCGCCCCTGCGCGCGCTCGGCCAGGCTGGGTGCTGGGCGTGTTGATCGTGGCCGTGCTGGGTGTCACGGCCCTGGCCATCACCGCGGTCTGGCGCAGCGAACGCCAGCAGGCCGGTGAACAGCTGCTGGCGGTGTCGGACAGCAAGGCCCGCGAGATCACGGCCTGGCATGCCGAACGCCTGCGCGACGCCAGCTGGCTGCAGAAGGACAAGGACATCGAGTCCAACTGGCTGGTGTGGCAGTTCTCCCATGCCCCCGGCGCCATGGACGCACTGGCCAAACAGCTCACGGGTTACCTGGACGGCACCCACTTTCAGCGCGTGGCGCTGTTCAACGGACAAGGGCGGCTGGTCTGGCGCTCGGCCGGCCCCGACCACAACCACGATCCCGAGTTGCTGGCGGGGCTGCGCCAGGCCATTGCCCAGGGTGGACCGGTGCGCGTGGGGCCGTGGCGCGACCAGGCCGGCCAACTGCGCCTGGCCTTCCTGGCGCCAGTGGCATTGGACAGCCGGCAACCCGCCGTGGTCGTGCTGCACCTGGATCCCAAGCCCCACCTGCACCCGGCCCTGGCCAACTGGCCCCTGCCCCAGCGCACCGCCGAGGCCTTTCTGTTCCGGCGCGACGGCAACGAGGTGCGTTTCCTCTCCGCCCGGCGGCACGTCGCCCCTGGCTCCGCCAACCAGACCGCACCGCTGTCCACGCCACTGCTGTTCACTGCCCGCGTGCTGCGCGGCGAGGCCCAGGCGAACGAGGTGCTCGACGGTGTCGACTACCGCGGCGTGGAAGCGCTGGGCGTGGTGCGGCCCATCGCCGGCACCGACTGGTGGCTGCTGGCCAAACAGGA
Source organism: Hydrogenophaga sp. OTU3427 (assembly GCF_038440225.1). Lineage (NCBI taxonomy): Bacteria > Pseudomonadati > Pseudomonadota > Betaproteobacteria > Burkholderiales > Comamonadaceae > Hydrogenophaga > Hydrogenophaga sp. OTU3427. The sequence goes on from NZ_JASATI010000011.1 coordinate 45,544, forward strand.
CCAGGTCGAGCTGATGGGCGACGCCGTCGTGCGTTCGCTGTGGCTGATGCTGGTGGGGTTGCTGGGCCTGGTGAGCGCCGCGGCGCTGGTCTACCTGCTGACGCAGCGAGGCCACCTGCAGGCCATGGCGCGGCACATGGGTGCGCTCCAGCAAGCCCAGGCCAAGCTGGGCGACAGCGAGGCCCGCTACCGGCTGCTGGCCGAAAACGGCAGCGATGTGGTGTGGCTCTACGACCTGCAACACCAGCGCTTCGTCTACCTCAGCCCGGCGGTGCGCAAGCTGCTGGGTTACACGCCCGACGAGCTGATCGGCCAAAGCTTCGGACGCCTGGTGACCCCCGCCACCCAAGCCGACATCGAGACCCGCCTGCGGGAACGCCTGGCGGCCCACGCCCGCGGCGACACCAGCGTGCTGACCAGCGCCGACGAGATGGTGCAGCGGCACCGGGATGGCCACCTCGTGACGGTGGAAATGGCCACCACGCTGGTCGCCGACGCACGTGGCGAGGTGACCCAGGTGCAGGGCGTGAGCCGCGACATCAGCGCCCGCAAGGCCGCCGAGGCACAGATCATGCAGCTGTCGCAGGCCACCGAACAGAGCCCCGCCGGCGTGATCATCACCAACCTGAAAGGCGACATCGAGTACGTGAACGCCGCCTTCGAACGCAACAGCGGCTACACGCGCGCCGAGGTGATCGGCCTCAACCCGCGCCTGCTGCAGTCCGGGCAGACGCCGGCCAGCACCTACGAAGGCATGTGGAAAGCCCTGCAGGCCGGTGAGCGCTGGGACGGCGAGGTGATCAACCGCTGCAAGGATGGCCGGCTGTGTGTGCAGTCGGTGACCATCGCCCCGGTGCACGACGAGAGCGGACGCGTGAGCCGCTACCTGTCGGTGCAGCTCGACGTGACCGCCCAGCGCGAGGCCGAGGAAACCGCCCACCGGCTGGCCTGGTTCAACCCGCTGACCGGCCTGCCCAACCGGCACCGACTGATGGAGGAGATCGCCGACAGCCTGGGCGCGGACCGCCGCAGCGAAAGCCACAGCGCCTTCCTGCTGATCAACGTCGACCGGTTCAAGACCGTCAACGAAGCCCTGGGCCACGGCATGGGCGACGACCTGCTGCGCCAACTCGCGCAGCGGCTGGGTGAGCTGCGCCACACCGGCGACGTGCTCGCCCACCTCAGCGCCGACGAATTCGGCCTGTTGCTGCATGCGCCCGAGCCCCTGCCCGCCGCCGCCTCCGCCACCGCGCTGCGGGTGGCGCAAGCCCTGCACGACGCCCTGCTCTCGCCCTTCGCGCTGGGCAGCGGCGAACAAGTCAACATCTCGGTCAGCGTCGGCGTGGCCCTGCTGCCCCGCGACGACAGCGACACCCCCAGCGACGTGCTGCGCCGCGCCGACACCGCGCTGCACCGGGCCAAGGCTGCGGGAGGCCAGCAGGCGGCCTTTTTCGACGCCGCCATGGGCCAGGTGGTCAGCGAGCGTTTTGCGGTGGAGCAAGACCTGCGGCGTGGCCTGGCGGCCGGCGAACTGCGTCTGTTCCTGCAGCCTCAGGTCGATCCGCAAGGCCACATGGTGAGCGCCGAGGCACTGGTGCGCTGGGAGCACCCCGACAAGGGCCTGGTGCCACCCGGCACCTTCATCAGCGTGGCCGAGGAAAGCGACCTCATCGCCGAGCTCGGCGACTGGGTGCTGGAGGAGGTCTGCGCCCGGCTGGGTGGCCTGCGCAGCAAGGGACAGCAGTTGCCCATGGCCGTCAACGTCAGTCCACGGCAGTTCCACAAGGCCGGCTTTGTGCCGGGTGTGCTGCAGGCCTTGCAGCGGCACGGCGCCCACCCGGGCGACCTCACGCTGGAGATCACCGAGGGCGTGGTCATCGAGCAGGTGGACGCCGTGGTGCGCAAGATGTGCCAGCTCACCCAGGAGGGTGTGCGGTTTTCCATCGACGACTTTGGCACCGGCTACTCGTCGCTGGCCTACCTCAAGCGCCTGCCCATCCACGAACTCAAGATCGACAAGAGCTTTGTTCAGGATGCCCCACACGACCCCAGCGACGGCGCGCTGGTCGAGGCCATCCTGGCGGTGGCCAGCCACCTGCGCCTCCAGGTGGTGGCCGAAGGGGTGGAGACACGTGAGCAGGCGGATTTCCTGAACCGCCGTGCTGCGGTCATCCACCAGGGCTACCTGTTCGGTCGCCCGGAACCGGCCGACACCCTGCTGGCGCGCTGGTTGTCGGCTCAGGGCTGATCGGCCTTGACGGTGTCCTTGCGCACGAGCGGCGCCTGGTAGAGCCACAGCGGACGGTCGTCCGGACAGGTCCAGACCATCGTCGCGACCCACTCGGTGGCCTCGAACTCGAGGCTGGCGAGCCAGGCGCCCTCCTGGAGTTCGCGCGCCGCCTTCTCCAGGGCACGCGGCATGGTTTCCGGACGCTGGAACAGGTAGACCATGTCGTAGCCCGACCAGTCGTCGGCCCACAGGTCACCGCCGCGCACCTGCGCCCAGCGGCAACGCAAGGCGCACAGCCAACGCAGCGGCGTGCTGCGTTCCACACCGTGCAGGTGCACGTCCGGGTAGGCGCGCTCCAGCGCGATCAGGCCATCGCCCAGGCCGCAGCCAGCGTCCAGCACCCGGCCCGCCAAGGGCAGCGGCACGTGTTCGCGCAGGCCTTCGAAGGCATCGTGTGGCGTGGGATACAGGGGCGCGTCACGCCAGCTGGCGGGCGGATACAGCCACAGGAACAGGCCCAAGGGCAGCAGCCACCATGAGATGTTGGCGCTCACTGCGCCGCCATGCGCCAGCAGCCATGACACGGGAAAACCCAGTGCCATCATGAGTTTGCGCCAGACACTGCCCCCCAGCAGGCTGAACACCACCCCGGTGACGGTGGCCAGGACCAGGGCCAGGGTGTCGGACATGCCCACCGTGCGCCCCGCCAGCCAGGTGCCCCAGGCGGCACCCCAGGCCAGCAACGCAGGAAGAGGCCAAAGCGTGGTCCACATGGGCGCCCATTATGGCGACCATGGAGAGGTCATTTCTTGCGGATCGCGGGTGTGGCGGCAGCCGGTGTGCCGCCGCCCTGGACGCCCAGTCGGCCGCCGGTACCCAAGCCACCCTTGACCTCTTGCGCCTTGTAGTTGCGCACCGCACGCACCAGCTGGTTGTAGCTGTCGACAAAAGCGGCTGTCAGCACCTTGCCTTCCGGTGTGTCGGAGAACCCGCTGCCGCTGGCGCTGCCACTGCCACCGAACAGGCCGCCGAACAGATTGAAGTCGGTGTTGCGCGAACTGCCTTCGGCGGCCGCCAACTGCACGCCGGAGCGGTTGTCTATCAGGGTGAGGGTGGTGGAGGCGTCGTTGAACTTGAGCCCGCCACCGAGCATGGCGCCCAGCGCGCCGCCATAACCCCGCAACGCGGCGCCGACGCCGCCCGTGCCTTTTTCACTGAAGGTGATGGACGGGTTCATGGTGTAGTCGGCCGACACCATCTGGCCTTTGCCAAAGTTGCTGCCGGCACGCATCTCGCCACTTTGCTCCAGCGAGCGCTCCTGCATGAGGTTGCGCATGGCCATGCCGCGTTCGACCACCACGAAGCAGTTGGACTGCTGGATCAGCATGCGCAGCAGCGGCACGGTGGAGCGCAGCTTGTAACTTTGCATGGTGCTGTACCACGAGGCCTGCTGGTCTTCCACCACCGCCAGCGTGCCCAGGGTGGCGTCGCAGCGTTCCAGCTGGCTGTTCGCGTTCTGGGCCGTGGCACCGCCGGCCGAGCCGGTGGCGGCGGTCTGTGCCGCCGGACTGCCGATGGTGGGTGCGGTTGCGATGCAACCGGACAGGCACAGCGTTGCTGCGGCGAGGGGCAAAACCCGTTTCATGTGTCCTCCACTGAAGTGCTTTTAGTGATATCCGGCAATGGTGGCACGGACACCCCAGCACTTTGGGGAGGAAAAAGCTCAATTTTTGTGTCAGCCGACCGCGCGCAGTTTGTCGATCAAGCCGTTGAGTTCGTCCAGCGAACCGAACTGAATGGCCAGCTCACCCATCTCCTCGACACGGCCGTGGCGCTTCACGCGCTTCTTCACGCGCACCTCCACCCCGGCGGTCAGCAGGTCGGCCAGTTCTTCCTCGACGCGGCGGATATCGCGCGACTTTTCTTTTTTCGGTTTTTGGGGTGTGAGTTCGAACTCCGCCGCCAGCTTCTTGGCCAGGCTTTCGGCTTCGCGCACCGACATCTTCCTGGCCGAGATCTGGTTGGCCGCGGTGATCTGCGAGGCCCGGTCCAGGGCCAGCAGCGCACGCGCGTGGCCCATGTCGATGTCGCCGGCCATCAGCATGGTCTGCACCGGGTCGGCCAGGTTGAGCAGGCGCAGCAGGTTGCTGGCGGCGCTGCGCGAACGCCCCACCGCCTGCGCGGCCTGTTCGTGGGTGAGGCCGAATTCCTTGATCAGGCGCTGCAGGCCCTGGGCCTCCTCCAGCGGGTTGAGGTCCTCGCGCTGGATGTTCTCGATCAGCGCCATGGCGGCGGCGGCCTCGTGGGGCACCTCGCGCACCAGCACCGGCACGGTGTCCAGCCCGGCCAGGCGGGCGGCACGGAAGCGCCGTTCACCGGCGATGATTTCATAGACCGGCCGGGCGCCCCGCTCTTCCACCGGCTGACCGGTGCGCCCACGTTCGGCGGCCAGGCGGGCGACACCATCGGCATCCTCCAGCCGGCGCACCAGGATGGGCTGCATGATGCCCTGCACCTTGATGGATTCGGCCAGCTCGTAGAGCGCGCCTTCGTCCATGTGGGTGCGCGGCTGGTAAATGCCGGGCACCAGGTCGCCCAGCGCCAGCGTGTGCGGCAGGTCGGCGGCGGCGAGCGCCTCGGGCGTGTCGTCGGCGTCGAGCTTGGGGCCCAGCAGGGCTTCGAGTCCCCGGCCAAGGCCCTTGGGTTTTTTGGTGACCATGGGGTTCAGCCTTTATTCAATGAGTTCAGCAGAGTGCGGCCTTCAGGCCAGTCGCCCAGGCCGGATTCGGCGTTGATGTGCCCGCGTTCGCCCAGGTCCACGAAGCGGCTGCCCCAGGCGGCGGCGAGCGCCTGCGCCTTGTCGAAGGCGCAGTAAGGGTCGTTGCGGCTGCCCACCAGGATGCTGGGAAAAGGCAGCGGCTGGCGCACGATGGGCGCCCAGCTGGGCAAGGCGGGACCCAGATCGGGGTTCTCGGTGTCGCCGGGCGCCACCAGCAGGGCCCCCAGCACACCGGCGGTGTTCCGGGAATGCGCCGCCCAGGCGGCGGTGAGGATGCAGCCCAGGCTGTGCGCCACCAGCAGCGCCGGGCGCGGATCCTGCAGCAGCACCTCTTCGAGCCGGGCCATCCAGTCGCCCCGGCGCGGTGTGTCCCAGTCGTGCTGTTCCACCCGCTGGTCACCATACAGCGCTTGCCAGCGGCTTTGCCAGTGGTCGGGGCCGCTGTTCAGCCAACCCGGGAGGATGAGCACGCGCGGCGTCATCGTTTCATGCTGCCGATGCGGTCCACCATCTCTTGCGCGAAGGCCACAAAGGCCTGGCTGCCCTTGGCGGCGGGGTCGAACACCACGCCCGGCAGGCCATAGCTGGGCGCTTCGGCCAGGCGCACGTTGCGCGGGATCAGGGTATCGAATACCTTGTCGCCGAAATGGCCCTTGAGCTGGTCGCTCACCTGCTGCTGCAAGGTGATGCGCGGGTCGAACATGACGCGCAGCAGGCCGATGATTTCCAGTTCGCGATTGAGGTTGGCGTGCACCTGCTTGATGGTGTTGACCAGATCGCTCAGGCCTTCGAGCGCGAAGTATTCGCACTGCATGGGCACGACCACGCCATGGGCACAGCACAGGCCGTTGAGCGTGAGCATGGACAAGCTGGGCGGGCAGTCGATCAGCACAAAATCGTAATCGGCGTCGACCGCGGCCAGGGCGGTCTTCAGGCGTTTTTCGCGACGCTCCAGATCGACGAGTTCGACCTCGGCGCCGGCCAGCTCGCGGTTGGCGCCGAGCACGTGGTAGCCACACTTCTCCGAATACACCGCCGCCTCGGCCACGCCGGCCGATTCAAGCAGCACGTCGTAGACGGTCAGGGCCAGCTCCCGCTTGTTCACGCCCGAGCCCATGGTGGCATTGCCTTGGGGGTCCAGGTCGACCATCAGCACCCGCTGGCCCACCTTGGCCAGGCCGGCGGCGAGATTGACCGTGGTGGTGGTCTTGCCCACCCCGCCCTTTTGGTTGGCGATGCAGAAAATCTTGGCCATGCTGGTGTTATTTGCTCAGCGCGAGCTTGACGCCGAAACCGATGAGGAAGACGCCAGCGAGTTTTTCCAGGGTGCGCGCAATGGCGGGGTTGGCCCGCATGCGCTCGGCCAGGAAGTGGGTCAACAGGATGGCGGTCAGACCGTAGAGAAAGGTCAACACGGCCACGGTGGCGGCCATGGCGCCAAAGGTGAGCAGCCCCTGGTGCTTGGCCGGGTCGACGAACAGCGGGAAGAAGGCCATGTAGAACACGATGGCCTTGGGATTGAGCAAGGTGATGGTGAAGGCCTGCTGGAAGTATTGCCGCGGGCGAATATTGAGCACCGGGGCATCGCCCGGCTTGGCGGTGAGCATCTTCCAGCCCAGCCAGGCCAGGTAGGCCGCGCCCAGCCACTGCACGGCGGCAAAGGCGGCCGGATAAGCCGCCAGCAGCGCTGCCACGCCGGCCACCGCCATCCACATCAGCACCTGATCGCCCGCCATCACGCCCAGCGTGGCCGCCAGACCACCACGCAAGCCACCCTTGCCGGTGGAGGTGATCAGCGCGAGATTCCCCGGACCGGGAATGGCAAGGAACAAAACGATGGCGGCGACAAAGGCGCCGTAGTCAGCGATGCCGAACATGGGGAGCTTTCTTGAGCGGGAATGCGGGTGAGTTTACGTGAGTCTGCGGGTGGGCTTGGTTGACGTTTCACGTGGAACAACGGTTGTGTTGCTCGTTTCACTCTGAGGGGTGGGCACGGCGGACGGGGCCGGTGTCCGGGCTCTGGTCCACTCGCGGGCGGATGCTTGGGTGAGCCACCGCTATCGCGTCAACGCTCCAACGGTGTGCAGCATCTGTGGCAACCGCAAATCGTCCCGCCGCCCGGACACCCACCCCATCACCGCAAAGATGCTGTTGGCCCACCACCGGCTGCGAGCATGCATCGCCCTCTCGGGCCTGTGGCGGTGTGCGCGGGCGCAGGCCCTATTTGCGGTTGCCACAGAGGGTGCGTACCAACGCGGCGTTAACGAAATAACGGTGGCTCACCAGGACATACGCCCGCGAGTGGGCCGGAGAACGCGCGCACCGCCGCAGGCACAGCGCGAGGTCCACGCAACAAACAGGACTTCAGACGACAGAGACACGCATCCAGACGATGCACCGCTCCGCCTCCAGCCCCGGCACCACCAGCTGTTCCACGTGAAACACCTCGACGCCCGCCGGCAACACCGCCAGTTCGTCCGCCGGGTGTTTGCCTTTCATGGCCATCCACACGCCACCCTCGGCCAGCGCCTGGCGCGACCAGTTGGTGAAATCCACCAGCGACGCAAAGGCACGTGAGCTGACGACATCGTAGGTGTCGGTCAGATTTTCCACCCGGGCGTGCACACCCTTGAGGTTCTTGAGCTGCAGCGCCGCCGCCACCTGCTGGATGAAGGCCGCCTTCTTGGCCACCGTGTCCACGCAATGCACCACCACGTCGGGGCAACAGATGGCAATCACCACACCCGGCAGGCCGGCGCCCGAGCCCACGTCCAGCAAGCGGATGCCCCGCCCAGCCCGCTGGCGATTCAGCGGCGCGATCACCGCCAGACTGTCCAGCAGGTGGTGGGTCAGCATTTCGGCCGGCTCGCGCACGGCGGTCAGGTTGTAGACCCGGTTCCACTTGGCGATCCAGTCGAGGTAGGCCAGCAGCTGTGCGACCTGTTGCTCGTCCAGCGCCAAGCCAAGCGCCACCAGGCCCGCCTGCAGCGCGACCTCTTGGGGATGTGCGCTCATGCAGCTTCTGCCTGGGTCTCGTTGCTGAAGCCCTTGAACTTGCCTCGCTTGAGGTGGATGAGCAGCAAAGAGATGGCGGCCGGCGTCACGCCCGACACCCGCGAGGCCTGGCCCAGGGTTTCGGGCCGGTGTTTGTGGAGCTTTTGCCGCACCTCAATGGACAGGGCCGGCACGGCCAGGTAGTCCAGCTCGGCCGGCAGCTTGAGGTTTTCGTAGTGGGCGGCGCGCTCCACTTCGTCGCGCTGGCGGTCGATGTAGCCCGAATACTTGGCTGCGATCTCGATCTGCTCCACCACCGCCTCGCGCAGTTCGTCGAACTGATCGCCCAGTGTTTCACGTGAAACCAGACTGCCAGCGCCGTACTTGCCGCCATCCATGTCCATCAGCCCGGCATAGCTCACGTCGGGCCGCCGCAGCAGATCGCCCAGGTTGTATTCGTGCTCGATCGCCTTGCCCAGCACGCGGGCCGACTCTTCGGCCGGGAGGTTGCGCGGGTTGACCCAGGTTGCCTTCAGGCGCTCTGTTTCACGTGAAACAGCGTCGCGCTTGCGATTGAAGGCGTCCCAACGGACATCGTCCACCAGGCCCATGCTGCGCCCCACTTCGGTCAGACGCATGTCCGCGTTGTCCTCGCGCAGCTGCAGGCGGAACTCGGCCCGGCTGGTGAACATGCGGTAGGGCTCGGTCACGCCCTTGGTGATCAAGTCGTCCACCAGCACGCCCAGGTAGGCTTGGTCGCGGCCCGGCAGCCAGGGCGCGTCTCCCCGACATTGCAGCGCGGCATTGATGCCGGCGAACAGGCCCTGGGCCGCCGCTTCCTCGTAGCCGGTCGTGCCGTTGATCTGGCCGGCGAAAAACAGACCCTCGATCTGCTTGGTCTCGAAGCTGCTCTTGAGCTCGCGCGGGTCGAAGTAGTCGTATTCGATGGCGTAGCCCGGGCGCAGGATGTGGGCGTTTTCCAGCCCCGGCATGCTGCGCACCAGCGCGTACTGGATGTCGAAGGGCAGGCTGGTGGAGATGCCGTTGGGGTAGACCTCGTGGGTCGTCAGGCCCTCGGGTTCCAGAAAGATCTGGTGGCTGTCCTTGTCGGCAAAGCGGTTGATCTTGTCTTCCACGCTGGGGCAGTAACGCGGTCCCACGCCTTCGATCTTGCCGGTGAACATGGGGCTGCGGTCAAAGCCGCTGCGGATGATCTCGTGCGTGCGCTCGTTGGTGTGGGTGATCCAGCACGGCAGCTGGCGCGGGTGCATGGCGGTCTTGCCCATGAAGCTGAACACCGGCACCGGCCGGTCCGCGGTGTCCGAACCTGGCATGCCGTCGCCCGGCTGCTCGGTGCACTTGCTGTAGTCGATGGTCTTGCCGTCCAGGCGCGGCGGCGTGCCGGTCTTGAGGCGGCCCTGCGGCAGCTGGAGCTCCTTCAGGCGTGCCGACAGGGTCACCGCCGGCGGGTCGCCCGCGCGGCCACCGCTGTGGTTTTGCAGGCCCACATGGATCTTGCCGTCCAGGAAGGTGCCGGCCGTCAGCACCACGGTGCGGGCGCGGAAGCGGATGCCGACCTGCGTCACCGCGCCCACCACCCGGCCGCCCTCCACCATCAGGTCGTCCACCGCCTGCTGGAACAACATCAGGTTCGGCTGGTTCTCCAGCATGCGGCGAATCGCCGCCTTGTAGAGGATGCGGTCGGCCTGGGCGCGCGTGGCGCGCACGGCCGGACCCTTGCTGCTGTTGAGGATGCGGAACTGGATGCCGCCCTCGTCGGTCGCCAGCGCCATGGCGCCGCCCAGCGCGTCGACTTCCTTGACCAGGTGGCCCTTGCCGATGCCGCCAATCGACGGATTGCAGCTCATCTGTCCCAGCGTCTCGATGTTGTGGCTCAGCAAAAGCGTGGCGCAGCCCATGCGGGCCGCGGCCAGCGCGGCCTCGGTGCCGGCATGGCCACCGCCAACAACGATGACATCAAATTCCTGGGGATACAACATGGTGGGGCCGCGGATGCTGGAAAACCCTCGATTTTACGGCGCTGCCTATTTTTCGACCAGCCCCACAGGCCACCCGCCCTCGGCACATCAAGGACAATCGCTCCCATGAGTCTTGCCTGCCGTTCCGGCTGCGCCGCCTGCTGTATCGCGCCGTCGATCAGCAGCCCCCTGCCGGGCCTGCCCCTGGGCAAACCGGCGGGTGTGCCCTGCCCGCATCTGAATGAAGCCCTGCGCTGCCGGCTGTTTGGCCACCCCGAGCGGCCAGCGGTCTGTGCGTCCCTGCCACCCGAGCCCACCATGTGTGGCCCGGACCGCTGGCACGCGCTGCGCTACCTGCAGGCCCTCGAAACCGATACCCAACCTGGACCCTCGACCCCATGAAAGCCCTCGTCTTCGCTGGCAGCACGCGCCAACACTCCTTCAACCGACGCCTGGCCGCCGTCGCCGCACAAGCCGCCCGCGACCAGGGCGCCGAGGTCACCCTGCTGGAGCTGGCCGACTTCGAGCTGCCGCTCTACAACGGCGACCTGGAAGCCCAGGGCACCCCCGACAACGTGCGCCGGCTCAAAGCCATCTTCCACGCCCACCCGGCCTGGATCATCTGCTCGCCCGAGTACAACGGCAGCTACACCGGCCTGCTCAAGAACACGCTGGACTGGCTGTCACGCCCCATCGCCGGCGACGCCGACTGGGCCGTGGGGGGCAAACCCTTCAACAACAAGGTGGTGGGCCTTCTGGCGGCCTCCAACGGCGCCCTGGGCGGCCTGCGCAGCCTCTCCAATCTGGCACCGCTGATGCGCCAGCTGCAGTGCTGGGTGGCCCCCAAACAGTTCGCCCTGGCCCGCGCGGCGGAGGCCTTTGACGACAAAGGCCTGCTGCGCGACACCACACAACAGGCCAGTGTGGCGGGCGTGGTGGAGCAGACGCTCCACGCGGCCCGCAAGCTCGGCGCCTGAGCCGTAAATCGCGCTTATTGCTGCTTGACCGCCTCGATCTGCACCACCAGGCGCACGTTCTTGGCGAAACCCCAGTCGATGCCGTAGTTCAGGCCGTAAGCGGTTCGGTCGATGGTGGCCTCGAAATCGCCACCACAGGTTTCGCGCTTGTTCAGCATGGGGTTGGGGTAGCAGTTGAACTTGTTGGCCTTCAGGGTCACCGGCTGGGTCTTGCCCAGCAGGGTGAACTGGCCCACCACTTCGGCCACCTTGTCGCCGTTGAAGACGAACTGCTCGGAAACGAAACGGGCCTTGGGAAACTTGGCCGCGTCCAGCAACTCGGCGCTTTGCAGGTGCTTGCTGAAGGCGTCGGTGCCGGTGTTGATCGAGGCCACGTCGATGCTGATGTCGACCTTGCCGGTCTTGGCCGCACGGTCGAACTGCACCGTGCCCTCTTTCTTGTCGAAACGGCCACGGTTGGTGGTGGTGCCGAAGTGGTCGATCTCGAAGGTCACGAAGGTGTGGGTCGGGTCGATCGCGTAGTCGGCGGCCTGGGCCGTGGTGGCCACGGAAGCGAGGGTGGCGACGGCGGCCAGGGCGAGGAAGGCTTTGCGCATGGAGAACTCCAGAAGGTTGGGAAGAAGGAAAAGGGAATCAGAGCTTGCCGACGCCTTGGAGCGCCAGCTTGAACTTGACCTGCACGTCGTCGGCCACCATGGACGTGTCGGCCCATTCGTTTTCGCCGATCTTGAACGCCAGGCGCTTGAGCGGCAGGGTGCCGGTGGCGGTGGTCACCGCCCCGCTCTGCGTCAGCGTCACGGGCACCAGCACCTCGCGGGCCGTGCCCTTGATGGTGAGCTGACCGGCGACCTCGAACTTGCCGCCGCCCAGCGCCTTGACGCTGCTCGACTGGAAACTGGCCTGCGGGAACTTGGGCACGTTGAACCAGGGCGCCTTGGGCAGCTCGGCATCGGTCTCGCGCGAACCCAGCGTGGCGCTGCCCACGTCCACGGTGAAGGCGATCTTGCTGGTCTGCGGCTTGGCCACGTCGAAACTGATCTGGGCGTCGAACTTGCGGAACTTGCCATCCAGCGGCACGCCCATCTGGCGGGCCACGAAGGCAATCTCGCTCTGTTCGGGCAGCAGCTTCTGCTGCGCCAGGGCGGACACCGACAAGCCCAGCGCGGCTGCGCCCAGGACAAAACGGCGGACAAGGGTGGTCACGGACATGGACATCTCCAGGAAAAAAACACTCAGACGCGGCCTGGCAGCATGCGGGCCAGCAGGCCGTCGCGGTCCACCCACTGGTGCTTGAGGGCTGCCGCCACGTGCACCACCACCAGCGCGGCCAGGGCGAAGGCGCTGAACTTGTGCAGCGGCTTGAGCAGATCGGCCAGGCCCTCGCTCACAGGCACGAAGTCGGGCAAGGGCATGCTGCCGAAAAGCACGATGGGGAAACCGGCCGCCGAGCTGTAGGCCCAGCCCAGCAGCGGCACCACGAAAAACAGCAGGTAGAAGGCGTGGTGGGTGGCATGGTGCGCGACCCGCTGCCACGCCGGCATGGCAGCGGCCACCGAAGCCGGCAGCGCCGGCGGGCGGTGGGTCAGGCGCCAGGCCAGCCGCACGGCCGACAGCACCAGCAGCGTCACGCCGGCCCACTTGTGCCAGTTGTAGAGCTTGAGCCGCTGCGGCGAAAACGGCAGGTCGGCCATGTAGAGTCCCACGCCAAACAAGAGAATCAGCGACAGGCCCAGCACCCAGTGCAGCAGGATGGCAAAGCGGTGGTATGGCGGTGGGGTGTCCTGGTCGGGCATGAAATCGGCTCCCTGAAGTGCTGCAAGGCAGCAGAAACTGGCGAGAGTTTAGGGAGCCGTCATGTCAATCGGTTTCAATGGTCTTGTATCTTTTCTTCAAATGATTTGAATGAACTGTTTTGTCCAAAACCGATCGCAAACCCGGGTTTCCGCCACCACGCCCCGTGCGCGGGCTTGACTTGCGGCCGGGTGTGGCCTACACCCCGGAAAGGGCAACACCGCCCCGGTCACACCTTTGAAGGAGCAACAGCCATGACCCACAACGTCGGCGGCATCGACCGCGTCCTGCGCATCGTCATTGGCCTGGGCCTGGTCGGCGCCGCCGCCACCGGCTACCTGAGTCCCTGGGCCTACCTCGGCCTGCTGCCCCTGGCCACCGGCCTGATCGGCTGGTGCCCACCCTACGGGCTGATCGGCTTCAGCACCTGCCCGGTGAAAAAGGCCGACTGATCCGCCTGTCGTCGCGGCGACAGATTCGGCGGCCCGGTGCCGCCACCATGGTGGATCCACCCAGCCACCCGGGCTCCGCCATGCACATTCCCTCCCTGAAAGACCAGGTCAGCGCCGAAGAATGGGCGTTGCGTTGTGACCTCGCCGCGTGTTACCGCCTGGTGGCCGCCTACGGCTGGAGCGATCTGGTCTTCACCCACATCAGCGCCAAGCTGCCCGACAGCGTCACGGGCGGCGAACACCAGTTCCTGATCAACCCCTACGGGCTGATGTTCGACGAGATCACGGCCAGCAGCCTGGTCAAGGTCGACATGGCCTGCCAGAAGCTCCACGACACGCCGTTTCCGGTCAACCCGGCCGGCTTCGTCATCCACAGCGCGGTGCACGAGGCGCGGCCCGAAGCCGTCTGTGTGCTGCACACCCACACGCGCGCCGGCGTGGGCGTGAGCGCCCAGCGACACGGCATCCTGCCCATCAGCCAGCAGTCCACCTTTGTGCTGGCCTCGCTGGCCTACCACGACTACGAGGGCGTGGCCTTCCGCCCCGACGAGAAGCCGCGCCTGCAGGCCGACCTGGGGCAGGCCAACCACCTCGTTCTGCGCAACCACGGCCTGCTGACCGTGGGCCGCAGCATCCCCGACGCCTTCCTGGCCATGTACATCCTGGAGAACACCTGCCGCATCCAGATCGACGCCCTGGCTGGCGGCACGGCACTCACGACGGTGAACCCCGCCATCCTGGACAACATGGGCCAGGTCATGAAGACCGCCACGGCCGGTCAGGGCGCGAACCTGGCCTGGCCAGCGCTGCTGCGCAAGGTGGAGAAGCTGGACCCGGGCTACATGACCTGACGCCCGCTTTCATGCCACATTCGTCCCGAAAGAAGTGGTGCGAAACGAGGAACACCGCCGGGCCGGTTCTGCCGGACGGCTGGTGTCACCCCCTTGAAGGGGGATGCGGCCACGCGCAGCGGGCAAGGACCGTGACCGGCGCTGCTGCACGTGGACCAGCGAGGTTCAGTCCGTGACTGCGTCAGGTTTCAATGGAACGCAACAGGATGGAATGCAACGGTACGCCCCGGCGACCGCCGCATTCTGGTGCGCATCAGGTGGCTGAGCAGGTGAAGCTCTCAGCCTTGCTTGGATCGCCGGCTCCGTTGTAGCGAGGAAACTTCGGGTACTCGCACACGGGCCGCTGCAGGACGGGCGTGCTGCTGCCGGGCGCGAACTGGGTGTCCACCAGTTTGTCGGGAGCCGTGCCCCTTTCGACCCACGCGTCCATGGCCGCCAGGAGGTCGATCGCCCGCGGTTCGGTCGCGCCGTCCAGGTTGTGGCCCACCGACGGTGATGTGAGCAGGCGCGCAAAACCTTGCACCTTGGTCACACCCAGCAGTTGCCTGACCGACTCAAGGTACGCGGCCGTGCGATACATCGAAACACAAGTGTCGGCCGCGCCGTACCAGATCAGCAACTTGCCGCCGTTGTCGGCAAAGGCCGAGATCTCGGGATCGGTGGCGTCAATCATCTCCGCAAGGCGCAGGTATTCGGCCGAGAACCTGGTCGGGTCGTGGTCGAGGAGGCTGAGGTTGGCGTTCCTTTCCACCAGCCGTGCGGCTTCTTGTGCAGCCATGAAGTTGAAGGAGTCGCGTGCGGCGAAGCTGGTGCCGAACATGTATGCCTGCCAATCCGAGGTCGCCGCACCCCCACGGCCATAGCGCGGATAGCCGCGGGCACCGCGCGCCAGGGTCACCGGCGTGTCATGCGAGGAGTAGATCAATCGGATGGATTCGATCTGGCCCGCGGTGAGACACGATGCGTTCTCTTCCCCGGTGCACAGCAGATCGGTTGGCACGTAGTCGCAGGCCTGCACATTTCCGATGATGCCGTCCTTGAGGCCATCGAGTGCGTCACACGCGGCTGTTTCGGCCCGGGCGTAGAGCGTGATCTTCTCGGCGCTCAGCCAGTTCTCGGGTTTGGAGAAGATGTGCCTGAGCACCGTCGGTCCGAGGTTGACCTGATGCGCTTGTTGGCTGATGGCGGGTTCCATGGCGATCACGCCGTCATAGTCCTTGGGATACTTCTGCGTGGACGCCAGGGCCGAGCGGCCGCCATTGGATTGGCCCATGTGATAGCGCCGGGTCGGGCGCTTGCCGTAGAACTCCGTGGCGATGGCGGTGCCGACTTCCAGCACGTAGTGGTTGGCATCGAAGGCATGGTTGCGCAACGCGACGTCGCTGTTGCCCCAGGCAAATGACTGGACCTGGTGCCCCGAGTCCGAGCTGATCTTGACATAAGGGTTGGCCGATGGGCCGACGAGCATCTGGTACCAGG
Source organism: Hydrogenophaga sp. OTU3427 (assembly GCF_038440225.1). Taxonomy (NCBI): domain Bacteria; kingdom Pseudomonadati; phylum Pseudomonadota; class Betaproteobacteria; order Burkholderiales; family Comamonadaceae; genus Hydrogenophaga; species Hydrogenophaga sp. OTU3427. Next base: position 61,076 of record NZ_JASATI010000011.1, read on the forward strand.
GATCGTCCGTGGGAATGAATCCGTCGAAGGCCCCGCCGCCGATGGTGAGCGTCTTCCCATTCCACTGCCTTCCCTGCGGCAACTCCACGGCCCAGCGGATGGTGGACTCGGGCGACGAAACGATTTCGCCGCGCACGACACAAACTTCGGGCAGATCGCTTTGCGCCTGGCGGATCTCTGTGCTGGTGACTCTGGCGTTGTGCGGCAAGGCGCTGGCGCGGTACGAGGGGCAGGCTTCGGCCAATGACCGGGCCGTCAGGTCGGCGCTGCCGTCGTTCCCGCCGCAGGCTGCCAAGCCCAGGGCTGTCAGTGCACTCCAAAAGGCCACTCGCGGCCAGGGGCCGGGCTGGTCGGCGGGATGGGGGTTTGGCCGCCACTGCGGCGCGCTGGCGTTCGATTTCCTGGGGAACATGCGTGAGGTCTCCTGCGTTCTTGAGTTGGGGTGACAGGAGCACGGCGTGGTCTCGCGGGCTCCTGCCCGAAAGATAGGAGCGGCGCCCGCGAGAAAGCCCTCTGCAAATGCAGACGGCTGGGGAAACCACCCATATGGCCGTGATGGCTGGAAACCGCCCGGCCTCCCAAGCCCCAGCCCCCGAACCGCATGTCCCTCACTTCCGGCGAAGCGCGGCCACCAATTCCACCTTGTTTCGCACGCCCAGCAACGCATAGACGTTGCGCAAATAAGTGCGCACGGTGGCCGGGGCAAGGCCGAGCGTGGCCGCAATGTCCTTGTACGACTGCCCCTGCGCGTAGAGCATGGCCGCGCCCAGTTCCCGGGGGGCCAAGGGGGAGTTGTGTTGGCGTGAGGGAATGGTGAGCGCCACCAAGGAGCCGCAGGGTTCCAGTCGCAGGCGGGAGGCCGTGCCGATCGCCACCGTGCGAGGCAGCTTCTTGCGGATCGAGTCCACCAAATCGGGCGGCAGGGCCGTGTCGGACCACTGAGGAAAGGCTTCATTCAGCGCCATGCCCACACGCAGGCCCATGAACAGCAACCTGCCATCTTGGTCCGCCAGGGCATAACTGTTCCAGGGCCGGCTTGCGTGGGGCTGTTGCAGCCCATCGATGGCATGGCTCCAGTGGAGGCGCAAATGCGCGACGAACTCGCCGAAAAGCGCCGACTCCTGCGCGGAAAACGGCGCCGACGACGGCCTGCGGTAAACCGAGACAAAGAACATCAGCCCGCTGTCCGGAAGGTCGACCGTGATCGCCACGCAATGAAACAGCCCATGCTTCCTGCAGAAGGCCTCGATTTCAGGCGGGACTGTGCCGGGCTGCAGAGGTCCGTTTTCGACGAAGACCCTGCCCAACCGGCGCATGGATTGCTGCGCGAAATCGTCGGCTGCGGAGAGTTGGTTCCACTCCTGCGCAAACCCCTTGCTGAGACCGATGCTGCCGTGCATCCAGTTGCGTGGCGCCGCTTTCGAGCTGCCCCCTGACACCTCGCCCCACCAGGCAGAGTCGAATGGCACCAAGTTGCGCAGGATCAGCAGCGCATCGTGCAGCAGGGTCTGGGGTTGCGCCCTCTGTGCCAGGCCTGTCAGTTGCAGCAGGCTGGCGCTGAGCGCACGCAGGGGCGCGTCCACCAAGCCTTCCGCGCCCGCCAACTGACCGTTCCCTCCGACGTCGCTCGATGTGCCATTCGGTCCACCCATGTGTGCACCGCTCATCGGTGTTGATGGACGTTGGGGACCTGTGGACTTGACCGGGTCATGCGCAGCGTCAGCGCCACGCCGACGGCCACACCCGCCAGCACGGCCGGGAAAAGCGCCTCCAACCCCAGCGAGTCAAGCAACATGCCCGCCAGGAGCGGCCCCAGCGCGAGGCCGGCGGCGAAGGCCAGGCTGGCGACGCCCATGAGTCCGCCCGTGTTGTCACGACCGGCAACCGCCGCGAAGACGTAGGGGACGCTGAAGTTCCAGGCAAGGGACAGCATGCAGCACCCGGCCGCAAACCCCATGGGGTGGCGCGCACCATGCAGCAACCCGGCCCCCAGCAGGATGCCCAGGTAACCCGTGACCAGCAGCGGCCGGTGCGGCAACCGGTTGCCGACGAGAAAGGCCAACGCCGCACCGGCCAGCCCGGCGACGGTGGCGCCGGCAAGGATCTGCGCCAGACGGACTGGGGCCGTGTCGGCCGCATAGGCGACGGCGAACGGCCACACGGCACCCACCACCAAGTTGAACACCAGCGCGAAAGCCAGCGGAAGGGCGATTCCATTTCGCCTGGTCGCAGTGCCCCCCGCAGCCGCGGGCGCTGCCGCCCGCATCGGCGCAGGCGCGATGCGGGAGAACAGGCCCGCTGTCGATATGCCCAGAACCCCGAGCCCCGTGCTCACAAGGAAAACATGGCGCAGGCCGTGTTCGGCATCGGTCAGTGCGGCCAGACCGGCGAGCAGCGCGGCGCCGCTGGCCAGTTGAACAAGGGTGACCAAGGCATACAGCCGATCCGGATTGCGCGCCCTCGCCGCGAGGCTCATGCCCAGCACCATCAGCGTTCCGGCAGCGGTGCCAGCGATAACGCGCGCGACGACATACGGAGCGAAGGACGCCTGCGCCACCATCGACAGCAGGCTTGCGGCGATGAACAGCGCGTAGGCCGAGCGGGCCACACGCTCGGCACCTGCGCGGCCCATCCAGGCGGCCGCCGGGAGCGCAGCGAGGCCCATGGCGGCCAGTTCAACGCTGAAAGCAGCGCCGGCCTCGGTTGCGGACCAGTGGGCATCGCGCTGCAGGGACGGCTCGACCAGCGGCGCGACGTTGAGCATCATGACCGCCACCGAGGTGGCCAGCATGATGGCCATGATCTGCCCGCTGCCCAGCTCAGTGGGGCATCCTGACTCCAGGTGGCAGGCGGTGAGAGGCATCGGCGTCGCGGCAGTGGCTGGCCAGTATAGCTTTCGACCCCTTTTGCCTTTTGCAATATGGCCCCAAGACAGCCATGTCCCCTGAGCACCAAGCGGGACTGCCGCTGGATCACACGGCACGCGCCTCATCCCTGCTCCGGAAAGACCGGATGGCCGGACACCTTGTACTGCCGGGTGATCGCTCAGCTCAGCACCACGCTGCTCAGGCGGCGGCGGTAGGTGGCCACGGTCGGGTCTTCTGGCGGGATCTGGCCTTCGGCCACCTTGGGCTTGGGCACGTCGATGATCTCCAGGATGGCCACATAGGTCTTGCGCGCCAAGTCGCTGTTCCAGGCCTTGTCGCGCATCAGGATCTCCAGCAGCTCGTCCATGGCCGCCGTCCAGCGCTGGGCCGCCATGTGGTGTTGGGCCAGCTCGTAGCGGGCGTCGAAGTCGCGCTTGTTGGTGGCGATGCGCGCCGCCAGCGCCGCGTCGGCCGGCTCGTAGGCGTTGTCCGCCACGTCCAGCGCGTTCATCCAGTGCTGCAGTGCTTCCAGCTTGCGCACCGCTGCAGCCTTGGCGATCACCGGGGCGAAGGCCACCTTGGCGTCGTCGGTGCGGCCGGCCAGCAGCAAGGCCTTGATGAAGTCGAAACGGACGTTGTCGTCGTCGGGCTTGTCGGCCACGGCCTGGGCCAAAGCGGCCAGGGCGTCGGCACTGCCGGGTTCGGCCACCGGTTCGGGCACGGGTGCTTCTTCCAGCACCTCGGGCGGCAGCTCGTCGGCCGGTGGCAGATGCTTGTCCAGGAAGGCCTTGACCTGGCCTTCGGGCAGGGCGCCCATGAAGCCGTCGACCGGCTGACCGTTCATCAGCAACACGCAGGTGGGGATGCTGCGGATGCCGAAGGCACCGGCCAGCTGCTGCTCGTCATCGGAATTGATCTTGACCAGCTTGAAACGGCCGGCATAGGCTTCTTCCACCTTTTCCAGGACGGGGCCGAGCGACTTGCAGGGCCCGCACCAGGGTGCCCAGAAGTCGACCAGCACCGGTGTGGTCATGGAGGCTTCAATGACCTCGGTTTCAAAGTTGGCGATGGTGACGTCGATCATGGAATGGCCTGAGAAGCGGTGGGAATCCAGCCCATCTGGGGCCGAAACGTAAAATCCCAACTTTAACGGAGCAAGCATGGCGGACGTTCAAGTCGGGGTGGTGATGGGTTCCAGCAGCGACTGGGACACCATGCAGCACGCGGTTCAGATTCTGGAGCAGTTTGGCGTGGCCCACGAGGCCCGCGTGGTCTCGGCCCACCGCATGCCCGACGACATGTTCGCCTACGCCGAGGCCGCCACCGCGCGCGGCCTCACGGCCATCATCGCCGGGGCCGGCGGCGCCGCCCACCTGCCCGGCATGCTGGCCGCCAAGACCCCCGTGCCGGTGCTCGGCGTGCCCGTGGCCAGCAAACACCTGCAAGGCGTCGACTCGCTGCACAGCATCGTGCAGATGCCCAAGGGCGTGCCGGTGGCCACCTTCGCCATCGGCGCCGCCGGTGCGGCCAACGCGGCCCTGTTTGCAGTGGCCATGCTGGCCAACGGCAACCCCGCCCTGCGCGAACGGCTCAACGCCTTCCGCGCCGCCCAGACAGAAGCCGCGCGCGGCATGACCCTGCCGCCCACGGCCTGAACACGATGACCCTCAAGACCCTGCTCCCCGGCACCACGGGTGCCACCGGCCAACAACTCACGCTGGGCGTGATGGGCGGCGGCCAGCTGGGCCGCATGTTCGTGCACGCGGCGCAGGCCATGGGCTATTTCACCGCGGTGCTGGACCCCGATCCCGCCAGCCCGGCCGGCCGCGTGGCGCACTACCACGTCCAGACCGCCTACGACGACGAGCAAGGCCTGGCGCAGCTCATGCAGCGCTGCGACGCCATCACCACCGAATTCGAGAACGTGCCGGCGCCCGCCCTGCTGACGCTGGGCGCGCACCGCCCGGTGGCGCCCGGCGCCCACGCCGTGGCCGTGGCGCAGGACCGCCTCAAGGAAAAAGCCCACTTCGTCGCCAGCCTGCCCACCAGCGGCATCGCCCCGGCGCCCTACGCCGCCATCGAGTCCGATGCCCTGCTGGCCGCCGTGCCGGCCGACCTGCTGCCCGGCATCCTCAAGACCGCCCGCCTGGGCTACGACGGCAAGGGCCAGGTCCGCGTGAAGGACCGCGCCGAACTGGCCACCGCCTGGGACCGGCTGGGACGCGTGCCCTGTGTGCTCGAAAAGATGCTGCCCCTGAAGGCCGAGTGTTCGGTCATCGTGGCGCGGGGTGCCGACGGCCAGGCCGTGAGCTACCCCGTGCAGCGCAACACCCACGTCGACGGCATCCTGGCCGTGACCGAGGTGTTTGATGGCGCCCTGCCCGCCGTCCTGTGCGAAAAGGCCCGCGCCGCCACCATCGCCATCGCCCACCAGCTGCAGTACGTGGGCGTGTTGTGCGTGGAGTACTTCGTCATCGACGATGGCAGCGCCGACGGCGCCCTGGTGGTCAACGAGATGGCGCCGCGCCCGCACAACAGCGGCCACTACACCCAGAACGCCTGCGACGTCTCGCAGTTCGAGCAGCAGGTGCGGGCCATGGCCGGCTTGCCGCTGCGCGCCGTGCGCCAGCACAGCCCGGCCATCATGCTCAACGTCCTGGGCGACCTGTGGTTCCCGGATGGCGCCCACAGCAAGCCCCGCTCGCCGGTCTGGGACCAGGTGCTGGCCCTGCCCGGCACCCACCTGCACCTCTACGGCAAGCTCGACGCGCGCCCGGGACGCAAGATGGGCCACCTCAACATCACCGGTGGCAGCGTGGCCGAGGTGAAGGCCACGGCACAGTCCGCCGCCCGGCTGCTGGGCCTGCCCGCGCTCGCATGAGCATGCTGCTGGACGGCCGCCAGCCCGATGCCATCGCCCAGGCCGCGCAAGCCCTGGCCGACGGCCGCCTGCTGGGCCTGCCGACCGAAACCGTCTATGGGCTCGGCGCAGACGCCGACAACGCCACGGCGGTGGCGCGCATCTTCAGTGCCAAGGGCCGCCCCAACAACCACCCGCTGATCGTGCACGTGGCAGGCAGCACCGAGGCCGACTGGTGGCCCGCGGTGCAACACTACGCCACCGACGTGCCCGACTTCGCGCTGCGCCTGATGCGCGCCTTCTGGCCCGGCACGCTCACCCTCATCCTGCCGCGGCGCCACACCGTGGGCGCGGTGGCCGCCGGTGGGCAAAACTCCATCGGCCTGCGCTGCCCTTCACACCCCATGGCCCAGGCGGTGTTGCACGCCGCGCGTGGCCACGGCGTGTGGGGCGTGGCCGCACCCAGCGCCAACCGCTTCGGCCGCGTCAGCCCCACCACGGCCGCCCATGTGCTGTCTGAATTTGAAGGTGTGCTGAACGACACCGAACTGTGTGTGCTCGACGGCGGCCCCTGCGACGTGGGCATCGAATCCACCATCGTCGACGCCAGCCGGGGCCGCCCGGTGTTGTTGCGCCCCGGCATGCTCACACCGGCGCAGATCGAGGCCGTCTGCGGCCAGCCACTGCAACAGCGCGACGAACAGGCGCCGCGCGCCTCGGGCACGCTCGAATCGCACTACGCGCCCCAGGCCAAGGTGCGGCTGATGGACGCGGCGCAGATCCAGAGCGCGCTCGACCTGCTGGGCGCCGACGCCCGCCACATCGCCATCTACAGCCGCGGCCGGGTCCGCAGCCCCAGCCAACACCTGCGGCTGCGCGCCATGCCGGCCGACGCCGCCACCTGCGCGCAGGAGCTGTTCGCGGTGCTGCGCGCTTTCGACGATGCCGGCGTCAAACTGATCTGGATCGAAACCCCGCCACCCGCGCCCGAATGGGATGGCGTGCGCGACCGCCTGCAGCGCGCGGCGGCATGAGCTGACACCCCGGGCGCCTGTACAAGGCCACCACGCCGGCATCAGAATCGGGCCTGCACCACCCCAGGAACCCCCCACATGATGTCCTTTGGCGACCGCGCACGCGGTGCACGGCTCGAACGCATGGCCGCGTCGCCCCGCTGGGCGGGCGACGGTTTTCGCAACCTCCACCCCATTCCAGCCGGCCTGCGCGACACCGAAGCCGCGCGCCCCACGCTGCGCGATTTCCTCTTCAGCGACAACCACCGCGTGCCGCCTGGCCCCCTGCCCACCGTCGACCCGCGCGCCGGCTGGCAGCGTACGCCCGACAGCGGCCTGCGCGCCACCTGGCTGGGCCACTCCACGGTGCTGATCGAGATCGACGGCTTCCGGGTCCTGACCGACCCCGTCTGGGGCACCCGCGCCTCGCCCTTTCGCCTCATGGGGCCCAAGCGCTTCCAGCCCATGCCGCTGCGCCTGCGCCAGATGCCCGAGGTCGACGTGGTCGTCATCTCGCACGACCACTACGACCACCTTGACTACCCCACCATCCGCGCGCTGGCCCGCCACACCCAGGTGCCCTTCGTCACCTCGCTGGGCGTGGGCGCCCACCTGCAGGCCTGGGGCGTGGCGCCCGAACGCATCACCGAACTCGACTGGTGGGAATCCCACGCCGTGCCCGGCACCGGCCTGCGCATCACAGCCGCGCCCTCGCAGCATTTCTCGGGCCGTGGCCTGAAAGACCGCAACGCCACCCTGTGGTCGTCCCTGGTCATCAGCGGTGAACGCCACCAGGTCTTCTTCAGCGGCGACACCGGCCTCACCAGCGAATACCAGCTCATCCGCGAACGCCTTGGCCCCTTCGACCTAGTGATGCTGGAGGTGGGCGCCTACCACCCCTCATGGGGCGACATCCACCTGGGGCCGGTGAACGCGGTGCAAGCCAACGCCTGGCTGGGCAACGCCACCCTGCTGCCGGTGCACTGGGGCACCTTCAGCCTGGCCATGCATGCCTGGGACGAACCGGCCGAGACCCTGCTGGCCCTGGCGACCGAACGCGCCCTGCCCTTGCTGATGCCACGCGCCGGCGAGCCGGTGGAGCCGGCACGGGCGACCGATCAGCTCACGCCGTGGTGGCGGGGCATTGCGCGCGCCACCTGCGGCGTCTCCAGCCCGGCCACCGAGCCCGCGCCCGTGACCATCAAACCCGGTTTCCCCTGGCCACTGGATTGATGCCGCTGTTTCGGCCCAGCCGCGCGATCCGCGTGGTGGTGCCGGTCAACCGAACAGGGCCGCGTGCACCTCGTTCCAGCTGGCCTGCGAGGGCGCGCACAACAGCCCGCCCGTGGTGTGGGTGGGCAGGTAGGCCGAACCATCGAAATGGGCGCTGTGCCCCCCCGCCTCGCGGTGCAGCAGCCAGCCGGCCGCGTGGTCCCAGGGCATGAGCTTGTTGTAGAACAGCACCTGGCAATGCCCGGCCGCCGCCAGCCGGTACTCGTGCGCCGCGCAGCGAAACCAGTTGGTGCTGGCAAAACACGACAGCCGGCCATTCACCTGCGAACGTTGGGGTTCGGGCAGGAAGTTGGTGCTCACAATGCCATGCATCTGCGCGACCGGTAGCGGCCGCGCCACGTGCAGCTCGGTGCGCGTGCCACCCACCGCGTCCAGCCACGCGCCCTGATCGCGCAGCGCATACGCCGTGGTCTGCCCCACCGGGTCGTGGATCACGCCACCCACCACCTGCCCCCGCGCCACCACCGCCGCCATCACCCCGAACAGCGGCAGGCCCGACGCGAAATTCTTGGTGCCATCCAGCGGGTCCACCACAAACGCCAGGTCCGCCGTGCCCAGCAGGTCCAGCATCCCGGGATCGCGGCCCGCGGCTTCCTCGCCCACCACCGCCGCGCCCGGGAACGCCGCCCGGATGCCCGCCGCGATGGCCCGTTCCGCCGCCTCGTCGGCTTCCGTCACGACATCAAAGGCCGACGTCTTTTCGCGGATCTGGTGCTGCTGCAATTTGCCGAAACGGGGCAGGATGTCCTCGGCGCCAGCGGCGCACAGGATGGCACCGAGCTGGATGAGGTCGGCGGTGGAAAAAGGGATGGGCATGGTCGGTGTTCGGTTGGAGCCGACCATGATAGGGGGCGCTACCCCACCGCCACGATCACATGTGCCTGGATTTTGCCCACCACCGGTCCTTCACCGTGGTGGCGGGCAATGGCCTCGGCCGCGCGGTCCGTGGCGAGTTGAAGCAGGCGGGCATCGCGCGTTTCGATTTCGTTGCGCAATGGTGTGCCTTGGCAATAAGCGGTGGCTGCCTCACGCGCCGAAGCCGCGCGACTCTGCTTCTCTCGCGTCTCGATCGTGATGCCGCCGAATCCAGCGCGCTGCAACTCGTCGCGGATCAGCGCGGTGTTGTGGTAGCCGTGTGGCGTGCGGGCCAGAAATCGCGGCGGATCGTGCGGAAACACCGTGGCGACGGCCTGGGTGACGGCGTCGGCAAAGGCGTTCTCTTCGATGCGGTCCCAGACGCTGAAAACAAACCGCCCGCCCGGTTTCAAGACCCGGCGCGCCTCGGCGTAGCCGGTGACCCGGTCGGGAAAAAACATCGCGCCGAACTGGCAGCACACCACGTCGAACGAGGCGTCCTCGAACGGCAAGGCCAGCGCATCGGCCTGCAGCCATGTGATGCGGTCATCCTCCCCTTGCCGGGTGGCCGCGTAGTCGAGCATGGGCTGGTTGAGGTCGGTCACCACGTAGCGCGCGCCGACACCGAGTCTGCGCGCCAGGGCTCGCGTGACCACACCGCTGCCGGCCGCCGTTTCCAGCACCGCGCCGGGCGAACCGGCCGCGACCAGCTCCGCCATGTCGGTGGCATAGGCGCCGAAGATCAAGGGCACCATCAGCGTGTCGTAGAACTTGGGGATCGAACCCGCGAACACCTTGTCGCTCTCAGCCATGGGGTTCTCCTTGAAAACCTGGAACATGCCAGGGCAAGAGCACACCATGGTGGACTTGCAGGGCTGCGGCGTCAACGCCACCCCACGAGCTTCGCCACCGAAGACAGCGGGGCCAGCACCCCAAAAAGAAACCCGCCCCTGGCGACGTCGCCACGGCGGGTTCCTGTTCGACCTGGGCCGCTCAGCGCGGTTCGGGCAGTTCGATCTTGACTTCCAGCACCTCGAGGTTGTCCTGGCGTTCCAGCTGGACCTTGATGTCGTCGGGGTTGATCTTGATGTATTTGCTGATCACGGCCACCAGGTCGCGCTGCAGCTGCGGCAGGTAGTCGGGTTCGGCGGCGTTGCGGCCGCTGCGCTCGTGCGCCAGGATGATCTGCAGGCGTTCCTTGGCGACGCTGGCGGTCTTTTTCTTTTCGCCCAGCAGGAAGGACAGAAAGGACATCGCGCTCACCTTCCACCAAACAGGCGCTTGAGCAGGCCCACCTTTTGTGCGTCGATGAAACGCATGGGTTTGTCCTCGCCCAGGAAACGGGCGATCACGTCCTTGTAGGCCTCGGACACGTCGGTGCCCTTGAGGTGGATGGCGGGCACCCCCTGGTTGGAGGCCTGCAGCACGGTTTCGCTTTCGGGCACCACACCGATGAGCTGGATGCGCAGGATGTCCTGGATGTCTTCCAGCGACAGCATCTGCCCGTCCTGCACGCGGTTGGGGTTGTAACGCGTGATCAGCAGGTGTTCCTTGATCGGCTCCTTGCCTTCGATGGCGCGTCGGGTCTTGCTGCCCAGCATGCCCAGGATGCGGTCGGAGTCGCGCACCGAGGACACCTCGGGGTTGGTCACGACCAGGGCTTCGTCGGCGAAGTGCATGGCCAGCAGGGCACCGGTTTCGATGCCGGCCGGCGAGTCGCAGACGATGTAGTCGAAACCCATGCCGGCGAGGTCGTTCAAGACTTTTTCGACGCCTTCCTTGGTCAGCGCTTCCTTGTCGCGTGTCTGGCTGGCGGCCAGCACGAACAGGTTGTCGCACTGCTTGTCCTTGATCAGGGCCTGGTGCAGGTTGGCTTCGCCCTGGATGACGTTGATCAGGTCGTACACCACGCGGCGTTCGCAGCCCATGATCAGGTCGAGGTTGCGCAGGCCGACGTCGAAGTCGATCACCGCTGTCTTGTGGCCGGCCAATGCCAGGCCCGAGGCAAAGCTGGCGCTGGTGGTGGTCTTGCCCACCCCGCCCTTGCCGGAAGTCACCACCACTATCTTGGCCATGGTCTTGTCGTTGCTTTCAGAATTGGGTTTCAGGGTTTGATCGGGTCCAGCAGCAGCTTGTCGCCGTCGGGCCCGCTGGACAGACGCACCTGGGTGGGCTTGCCCCGCACCTCGTCGGGCCAGGGCACTTCGCTGGTGCGGTAGATGCCGGCGATGGAGACCAGCTCGGGTTCCATCGCCAGGGCAAAGATGCGCGCGTCCGTGTTGCCGCGGGCGCCGGCGATGGCCTTGCCACGCAGCGGTGCGTAGACGTGGATGTGGCCATCGGCAATGACCTCGGCACCCGGGTTGACCATGGCCAGCACGACCAGGTCGCGGCCCCGGGCATAGACCTGCTGGCCTGAGCGCAGCGGCTTGTCGATCACCAGGGCCGAAGGCGCGCCGTCGCCCAGCGCGGCGGGCGTGGGTACCGGTTTTTCGGTGGTGTTGACGGTGTTGTTTGGCTTGGGGGCCACGGGCACCACCACGTCTTCCGCCACCACCAGCCCGGCCTTCTGCGCCAGTGCCAAGTGTTGTGTGTTGCCACCACGCACCGCCACTGGCTTGAGGCGCTGGGCCAACAAGGCCGCCAGCAGCGCTTCGAATTCCAACGGCGTGGGTTCCACCTCGGCGCTACCGCCGGCCTGCAAGGCCGAAAAATCGATCAACAAGGCGTCGTTGTCGAAGAAATCAGGCACATCGGCGTAGTGCCGGGCCAGTTCCTCGCCCACCTGGTCGAGCCGGGGCGACTTGACGCGCAAAGCCACCAGCGGGAGCTGGGCGCTCTTGATTTCAAAGCTGGCGGGGGCTTGTGCGGCGAGGGCAACGGTCATTGGCGGGGGTGAAAAACATGCCACCGAGGGCAGCAGGCCGATGTTACCAGCCGGGGCCTGTGTGGCGTGGTGCGCGGCGGCTGGACAGGATGAAAGGGTTGTTCTGACTTCTTCCCTAAAGGCTTTATTTCAAATTAGTGGTGGTAGTAGAAGGCCTTCCTGGCGGTGGATAAGTCACATTTCATGAATAAAATCAATCACTTGACTTGCGCACAAGGGTGTGTGTGTGGCCCCGCTGCCGTTGTCCCCGGATTGGGGACAAACATTGAACTTATCAAGTGCCTGTGAATAACTTGCTTGTTGTCATGAAGTTATGCACAGTGTTGGCGGGCAAAAAAAACCGCCCGGTGGGCTTTTGTTTTGACACAAAAGCCACACCGGGCGGTGGTTGGGACGACAGGCGGTGCTCAGCTGCCGGGTTTCATGCCTTCGTGGGGCTTGTGGCTGCCATGGTGGCCGGCGCGGTGCATGCCCATGCCACCCAAGGGCGCCTGGGCATCGAACACCTTTTGTTGTTCAGGGCTCAGGCTGGCATAGAAGGTGCGCGTGGCATCCATGGCACGGGCCATGTGCGCATCACGTTCGGTCTTCATGGCCTGCAGTTTGTCCAGTCGCTGGGGTGTGGTCAGCTTGTCCCATTCGGCGCGGTCGGGCCGGGCGGGTGGGTTGGCCGGCGGCTGGTGGGCGCTGGTGTAGGCGGTCCAGGCGGCTTCCTGGCTGGCGGTCAGCTTCAGGGCGGCCTTGAGCTTGGCCTGGCGTTCCGCCATGTGCTCGCCGCGGTGCTGCGCCATGTGTTCGTGGCGTGGGCCGTCCTTCGGGGGCGGCGTCTGCGCCCAGGCGGGCAGGCTGCCCAGCAGAGCGACGGCCGTGGCGGCCAGCAGGAAACGTTGTGTGGTGGTCTGTTTCATCGTGACACTCCTTGGTTGGGATGCCTGCAGTCTGCGGCCCCCCCGTAAGGCCTTGGTGGAGGCGGAACAGCGCTTGTGTAAAGAAGCATCACGCTGTGTGAAGCCTGGGTGGTTTCAGGCCCGCCCGGCCAGGTCGTCGAGGATGGGGCAGTCCGGGCGTTCGTCGCCGTGGCAGCAGGCCGTCAGGTGCTGCAGCGTGCGTTCCATGGCCTGCAGCTGGGCGATGCGCTCGTGCAGGGCCAGCAGGTGGCGCTGGGCCACCTGCTTGACCTTGGCGCTGCTGCGTTGCCGGTCCAGCCACAGGCCCACGAGGTCGGCGATGTCGGCCATGGCGAAACCCAGGTCGCGCGCCCGCTTGATGAACTGCAGGGTGTGGACGTCGCTTTGCGAATAGAGGCGGTAGCCGCTGTCGGTGCGCGACACCGTGCCCAGCAGGCCCAGGCCCTCGTAGTGGCGCAGCATCTTGGCCGACACGCCGGACCGACGGGCGGCCTCGCCGATGTTGACCGGCCAGGCCTTGACCGGTGCAGGGCGGTGGCTCATGGCGCGACGGCGTAGCCTTCCTCGGCGATGGCCTCGGCGATCTTCTCGCGCGCCTGTTCGCTCTGGACCTCGACACGGTTCTGGCTGCGGTCGATCACCACCTGGGCCTGCGGGTCCAGGGTCTTGATGGCCTGGGTCACACTTTTCTCGCAATGGCCACAGGTCATGCCGGTGACGGTGAAGGTCTGTTTCATGGAATTGCTCCGTGTATTGACAAGGGAAGGCCAGTCTGAAGCCTGACACCGTGGGAAGGTCAAGCGCATTGTCGGCCGCCGCACAGCCACGCGGTTTGATCGCCGTCAAACGGTGTGAAAGTGCTTGACCTTGCCATCATGGAAAGGTTCACACTGCGACCATGAACACCGATCTGACCCTTCCCACCGGCGCCGATGGCGAGTTGTGCGAACTGGACCTGGGCATTGGAGGCATGACATGTGCCTCCTGTGTGTCCCGGGTGGAACGCGCGCTCAAGAAGCTGCCCGGCGTGGCCAGTGCCACCGTCAACCTGGCGACCGAAACCGCGCGGGTGCAGTGGCAGGCGCCCACGCAAGCCGGGGCGACCGACACCGACACCGCCACCATGACCGCTCGCATACAGCGCGCCGTGCGCGACGCTGGCTACGAGCCTCGCGCGATCGAACAACCCGACGGGGACACGACCCCACGCCTGTGGGGCGTGCCCCACGACGCCTGGCCGGTGCTGTTGGGCATGCTCCTGTCGCTGCCGTTGGCCCTGCCCATGGTGGGCGACCTGTTCAACAAACACTGGATGCTGCCGGCCTGGGCGCAGTTCGTGCTGGCCACGCCGGTGCAGTTTGTCCTGGGGGCGCGTTTCTACAAGGCCGGCTGGCACGCGCTCAAGGCCCTGACGGGCAACATGGAGCTGCTGGTCGCCATCGGCACCACGGCCGGCTGGGCACTGAGCACCTGGCTCTGGTGGCGCGCCGAACCCGGCGAAATGGTGCACCTCTATTACGAAGGCTCGGCCATCGTCATCACCCTGGTGCTGCTGGGCAAATGGCTGGAGGCGCGCGCCAAGCGCCAGACCACCGAAGCCATACGCGCCCTGCAGGCGCTGCGCCCCGATGTGGCCCACCTGCTGCCCGACGGCATCAAGCGCACCGAGATCACCGACGTGCCCGTGGCAGAGCTGCTGCCCGGCGACCTGCTGCAGGTGCGGCCCGGCGAGCGGTTTCCGGCCGATGCCCTGGTGAGCGAGGGCGAGACCCAGGCCAACGAATCCATGCTGACCGGCGAACCCATGCCGGTGCACAAGCGCCCGGGCGACAGCGTGACCGGCGGCAGCCTCAATGGCGAAGGCGCGGTGGTGATCGAGGTGCGCGCCGTGGGCGCACAGAGCGTGCTCAACCGCATCATCGCGCTGGTGCAGGACGCCCAGGCCACCAAGGCACCGGTGCAGCGTCTGGTCGACCAGGTGGCCGCGGTGTTCGTGCCGGTGGTGCTCGTGATCGCCCTCGTCACCCTGCTGGCCTGGCTGTGGTTGGGCGCCCCGCCCGAGGAAGCGCTGATCCACGCCGTGGCGGTGCTGGTCATTGCCTGCCCCTGCGCGCTGGGTCTGGCCACGCCGGCCGCCATCATGGCCGGCACCGGTGTGGCGGCCCAACACGGCATCCTCATCAAGGACGCGGTCGCGCTGGAAATCGCCCACAAGGTGTCGGTGGTGGCCTTCGACAAGACCGGCACCCTCACCCGGGGCCAGCCGCGTCTGCTGCAGTTGCTGCCCGCGCCGGGCGTGGACGCCGACCAGGCCCTGGCCCTGGCCGCCGGCCTGCAGGCCCAGAGTGAACACCCGCTGGCGCATGCCGTGGTGGAAGCGCTGAAGGACAAGCCAGCCCTGGTGGCTCTGCCCAGCAGCGCCGTGCGCGCCGTGCCCGGGCGCGGCACCGAAGGCCAGGTCGAGGGCCAGCCGGTGCGGGTGGGCAGTCTGCGCTGGATGGACGAACTGGGTTTGGCGCTGGGCGACCTCGCGCCAGACGCCACCCGGCTGCAAGCAGAGGGCGCCACCGTCTCGGCCCTGGCCTGGGGCGGGCGCGTCCATGCCCTGCTGGCCTTTGGCGACGAACCCAAGGCCGGCGCGGCCGAAGCCATCGCCACGTTGCACGCGCGTGGCCTGCGCACGGTGATGATCTCGGGCGACAACCGGGGCGCCGCCGAGGCCATGGCCCGGCGCCTGGGGCTGCGGCCCGAACAGGGCGAGGTGATGGCCGAGGTGCTGCCGGGCGACAAGGCGGCGCGGGTGATGGCGCTCAAGGCTGGCGATGTCACTGTAGCGATGGTGGGCGATGGCGTGAACGACGCCCCCGCGCTGGCCGCGGCCGACGTCGGCATGGCCATGGGTGGCCAGGGCGAAGGTGGCCAAGGGGGGTCGGACGTGGCCATGCACGCGGCCGGCATCACCCTGATGCGCGGCGACCCGCGCCTGGTGGCGGCCGCGCTCGACATCTCGCGCCGCACGGTCAGCAAGATCCGGCAGAACCTGTTCTGGGCCTTCGCCTACAACGTGGCCGGCATCCCGCTGGCCGCCTTGGGCTACCTGAGCCCGGTGGTGGCCGGTGCCGCCATGGCCCTGAGTTCGGTCAGCGTGTTGACCAACGCCTTGCTGCTCAAGCGCTGGAAACCGGGGGCGTGAAGCAAGGCGGCTTGACCTGGGTCAACGACAGGACCGCCCAAAGCGGGGATGCTCAACCCATCACACTCTGGAGACCCGCCATGCGATTCGAAACCCTGCGCATCATCCGCGACGAACACACGGCGTTGTCGGCCATGCTGCAATCCCTGCTGAGCCTCATGCGCCAGGGCCCGGGTGATGCGCCCGAGCGCTTCTTCGATGTGTTGCGCGCGATGCTGTTCTACATCGACGAGTTTCCCGAAAAGCAGCACCACCCCAAGGAATCGGACCTGCTGTTCCCGCGCGTGGCCCGCGTGGCGCCGCACACGATGGAGATCATCGCCCGACTGGAGCGTGAACACATGCAGGGCGAGGGCACGGTGCGCGAACTGCAGCACCGCCTGCAGGCCTGGGAACTGCTGGGCGAAGGCCGCCGCAAGGCCTTTGTGGACGAAGCCGAGCGCTACGTGAGCTTTTACCTGGAGCACATGCGTTTGGAGGAAACGGTCATCCTGCCCGAGGCCGAAGCCCACCTGGACGAGGCCGACCGACGCGAACTGGACGCTGCCTTCAGTGGTCACGTGGACCCGCTGGTGGCCCTGCACCAGGGCCAGAGCGGGCAGGCGCCCGCGCACGACCCGGCCTTCGACCGTCTGTTCACCCGCATCGTGATGCGGGCGCCCGCGCCCATCGGTCTGGGCTGACGCTCCCTTTCCCCGCCTGTTGCTTCTCCTCACACCACGTGTGGGTGTCGGGTGACCATAGCGTTCAGCACGGGCACGACCTTCGCTGGCGCATCCGTTCGCTGGCTCATCAGCGATGACATCGACGATCACACACGTCCGCGACAAGACTGGAACCAGCACCAGCACTGCGACCAGCTCGACAGCGGTCGCTTCAAGGGCAGCTTTGTCGACATCCGTTGTGAAACGGCCCAGTTGTTGATAGAAAAACCGTGCCCACCGTGCGGCAGCGCGGCGGCTCTTCCGGGCAGACCATCGCGTTCGGTGTGCCGCTCGCAGAAGGGGTGCTGCGGTTGGATGGAATGCAGCCCCACAAACACAAGCACCTGGTTGCTTCGGAAAGCGCCGAGATCGACCAGATCCAGTCCATTTGCCAGGGCCCTGAACTGCTGCTTTTGGAACAGGCCCGGCACCAGTTGCGCGATGAATGGCTGGCCCAGATGGTGAACCCGATCGTATCTGCCGTGCCGGCCGGCCGGCTCAGCCCAGCAAGGGCGACTTGCGGCGGATGTGGCCGCTGGCCTGTTTCAGTCTCGATGTGACCGATGAGGCGCGGTGGCCGGACATGATCCGCCATGCGGTGGCGCATTGGCGGCCGGCTCGACATCCAGGTCAATACCGTCGGCACGAGGCAAAGCGTCAAAAGAGCCGCATGACCGTTGGGCCAAGAACGGCACGGAACAGGGGCAAGCTCACTTCGATTTTCCAGTTGAACCCGTGCTGGTGCAGCCTAATGTGTTGTTGAACCACAAGGGCCATCGCGTGCGCTACCATGGCGACACTAGAGGTGCTCATGCGCGCGCGCACGGTTGGTCTCAATCACGACAAGGCGTTGGCCGAGCTTCGTGAAACCGAAGCCTACCGAGCAAAGGTTCGCAAGTCCCTTGGCGAACACTGACCACGATGAACACCCGCTGGTGGCCCACCCGCCAACAATGGCAGCGCGCTTTCAAACCGGGGGTGGGCAGGCATTTTGTGCTGGCGGTGCTGGCCTTCAGCTCGCTGCTCACGCTGGCTTCCACTGGGTTCACGCTGTTTCTTGAATACAGACGCGAGGTGGAGTTGCTGCAGCGGCAGCTCCAACAGCTTGAACACAGTTTCAAGGACAGCCTGGCCCTGAGCTTGTGGAACCTCGACCGACCGACCGCAGAACGCCAACTGGCGGGCATCGCTCAATTCCCAGACATGGCGCTGGCCAGGGTGGTCACGCCGGGCGGCCAAACTTTTGCAGAATCGGCTCGTGTGATGGGCGGCCAGAAGCTGGAGCTGCGCGCCGAGCTTCACCATCAGGCTGGGGATCGCCAGGCATTGGTGGGCGAGCTGCTGCTGCAAGCCGACCAGGGCCCCATCGTCGATCGCATGAGCGTGCGAATGTGGACCGTGTTCTGGACCCAGGGTGTCCAGACCTTCCTGGTGTCGGCCTTTCTGTTGCTGATTTTCCAGCACCTGGTCGGTCGCCATCTGAACCGACTGGTGCGCTGGACCGCGCAGGTCGGTGCAGGCGACTGGTCCACCCCTTTGCAGCTGGAACGCAAGGCGCACAACGGCAGCGATGAATTCGATGTGCTGCAGCGGGCCTTCCAGGCCATGCAAAAACATCTGGGCGCCTCGCGCGCCCGGCTGGAGGCGTCGGAGCGGCGCGCCAACACCATCGTGGAGCAGCTCGTCGATGGCGTGATACAGATCGACATCGCCGGGAAAATGCAACGGGTGAACGAGGCGGCCTGCCGCATCTTTGGCTATTCCGCAGAGGAAATGGTGGGCCACAACGTGCGCATGCTGATGGACGAGCCCCACCACAGCACTCACGACGGTCACCTGCAGGCCTACGCCAATGGCGGGCCACCGCGCATCATCGGCATCGGACGGCAGGTGGAGGGGCTGCGAAAGAACCGCGAAAAATTCCCCATGGACCTGACAGTCACCGCTATTGAACTGGACGATCAGCAGGTGTACATCGGCTTGGTGCGCGATCTCTCGGAACGTCTGGCCACGGAGCAGCAGTTGTGGCGCCAGACCAACCTGGACCTGCTCACCGGCCTGCCCAACCGCGCGCGCTTGCTGGACCAACTGGAGAAGGAGCGTGAACGCTCCCAGCACACCAGCCTGCGTCTGGCCTTGCTGATCGTGGACATCGACCGATTCAAGCTGGTCAATGACTCGCTGGGCCACGCCGCCGGCGACGCTGTGTTGCGCATCACCGCTGAGCGGCTGCAGGCCAGCATCCGACCAGGCGACATCCTGGCACGGCTGAGCGGTGATGAATTTGCCATCGTGCTGTCCGACCTCGTCAACCTCAAACGGGTGGAACAGGTGGCCACCGCCATCAACCAGGCGCTGATGCTGCCGTTTGACCTGTCGGGGCAGGTGGCCCAGCTCTCGGCCAGCATAGGCATCGCGGTCTTCCCCATCGACACCGCTTCGGAGGTCGGCGCGCTGCTGCGCTGTGCCGACCAGGCCATGTGCGCCGCACGCGCACTGGGCGGCAACCGCTACCAGTTTTTTCGCCCGGCCATGCAGCAGGCCGCCCAGGCCCGCCTGGCCATGGTCAACGACCTGGCCGCCGCCCTGGCCCAGCGGCAGTTCCACCTGCACTATCAGCCCATCGTCGACTTGCAAAGCGGCCAGGTGCTCAAGGCCGAGGCCCTCGTGCGCTGGGCCCATCACGAAAAAGGCCTGGTCAGCCCGGCGCAGTTCATTCCGGTGGCCGAGGAAATTGGCCTGATCCACGCACTGGGCGACTGGATTTTTTGCGAAGCCGTGGGCCACCTGCAGTTGCTGCGGAAAAAGCGGTCCGCCTTTCAGATCAGCATCAACACCTCTCCCGTGCAGTACAGCGGCGACACGCCGCTCATGCAGCAGTGGCTGGCCTACCTGGAAATGCTGGGCCTGCCCGGTGACAGCCTGACGATCGAGATCACCGAAGGCCTGTTGATGGCCGAACACGAAGCGGCGCAGGCCCAGTTGCTGCGGTTTCGTGCCGCTGGGCTGCAGGTGTCCATCGATGACTTCGGCACCGGGTACTCCTCGCTGTCCTACCTCAAGAAGTTCGACATCGATTACCTCAAGATCGACCAGAGTTTTGTGCGCAACCTGGCGCGCGGCAACAGCGATCACGCGCTGTGCGAGGCCATCATTGTCATGGCGCACCGCCTGGGCCTGCGTGTGGTGGCCGAGGGCATCGAGACACAGGCGCAATTCGAGTTGCTGCGCGAGGCCCGCTGCGATTTTGGCCAGGGCTACCACATCGCCCGTCCCATGCCCTTGGACGCGCTGATCGCATGGTTGGAGGCGCGCGAGTCTGGTGGCGAACGTGTTTAGGCGGTCGCGCCAAACCGCTGCCGGTGGGCTGACTTGCCCCCATGTCCCGCCGGCGGCAGGTGGGCTTGGATAGCCACGTCCGGGCTGGGGATCATCACGTCCCGAATCGGTTTTTGCAACAAAGCCGAACTAAACTCAATCAGTTCACTGCGGCCGGAATTTGGGATGAGGTGGACACATCTCTTTGTCCATGTATGGGTATGCAATCATGCGCGTATATGTGAAAACTGAACTCCAGGCTTGGACCCGTTGGACCCGGGTGGTGGTCACCATCCTGCGTTCTTGCGCCAGTGTTCTTTTTGTTATTGCAGCACTGTTCTGGAGCGCGTCAGGGCATGCCCAAGGCAGCCCTCAAATTGTGCGTATTGCACTCTCGGAAGCCAGTCCGCCGACCAGTTATTTGGAAAATGGTGAAATAAAAGGCATGTTCAAGGAGGTGATGGCGTTGCTTTTCACTCATCTCCCCGGCTACAAACCGGTTTTCCAGACCTTTCCATGGCCTCGGGCGCAGTTGTATGTGATGGGAGGGGAGATGGACATGTTCTGTACCTTTCCATCGGACAGCCGCATCGCCTATGCCGACTTTGTGACCGACGCCACGTTTGTCTGGGACTATGGATACCTGGTCTATGACCTGGCCAACCCCAAGCGTCAGCAGATAGAAAATGCCAGAAGTTTTGAGGACCTGCGCGGCCTGCTGTTTGTCAGCCAGGAGAAAGTGGAATGGGAACAAGAGAATGTTCCCGCATTCATTGCGCGATATTTTGTAAACGCGCCGCACGCCTTGCTGCACATGACGTTTCTGCGCAAGAGCGGAGATTTTTTTATCATGAGCCCGGAGCAGGCCGTTTACTACGCCAGGCAACTGGGTTACGAGCGTCAATTGGGCATGCGCAAGGCGGCTTTTATTCCGAACAGCCAAGTGCGGTTCCACATCGGTATCCGCAAGACCTATCCCGCCAAGGCAGCACTGTTGGCCGCACTGGAGGCCGCTGCGCAAAGCCCGGAATATCTGGCTCGAAAAAGGCTCATCGAAAAAAGATACATGAGCGTGTTGAGCACCCAGTAGCTGAAGGCCATCGTCGCCGCGCGGGGCCGATGCGCTTTGTCCCGATCAAGCGCGTCCGTGCACCGCACACAACTCGTCGAACACCGCCAGCAGCCGGTCCACGTCGGCGCCCTGGGTGGCCGGCGACACCAGCATCATGCTGTGAAAGGGCGTGAGGAGCACGCCGCGGTTGAGCATGAACAGGTGGGTGAACTGCTCCAGTGCGGGTTGGGCGTGGTCGCGCACGTCCTGCGCGTCGCGCGGGGTATGGGGCATGAACTGCAGCTCCAGGCGCGCGCCCAGGCGGGTCACCGTCCAGGGCTGCTGCCAGCGGGCGATGCGGGCCTTCAGGCCGGTCTCCAGCTGGATGGCCAGCGCCAGCATGGGGTCGTAGCTGGCGCTGGTGTGCAGGTGCTGCAGCGCGCCGTGCAGCGCGGCCAGCGTCAGCGCGTTGCCCGCCAGCGTGGTGCCGATGCCGCTGTGGCCTTCGGGCGCAGCCAGCTTGGCGTCCACCATGCGCCGCGCCACCTCGGCCGTGAAGCCATAGACCGCGCAGGGCAGGCCGCCGGCCACGGCCTTGCCGGCGACAAATACATCGGGCGCCAGGCCATGGGCCATGGCGTAGCCGCCTCGGTCGGTGGACAGGGTGTGGGTCTCGTCCAGCACCAGCAGCGTGCCGTATCGCCGGCACAGGACCTGCGCCGCGTCCCAGAAGCCCGGCGTGGGCGGCACCAGGCCACAGTTGGTCAATGCCGGTTCGGCCAGCAGGCAGGCCACCTGGCCATCGGCCAGCGCGGCCTCGAGCGCGGACAGGTCGTTGAAGGGCACGACGCGGGTGAAAGCGGCGTGGTTGTGCACCTGGCCCAGCACCGAGGGGCGCTGCAGCGTGGCGCCGCTGGCCGGGTCTCGGTCGACCAGGGTGTCTTCCACCGCGCCGTGGTAGCAGCCGTCGAACACCAGCAGTTGCGGCCGCCGCGTGATGGCGCGCGCCCAGCGCAGCACGAAGCGGTTGGCGTCGCTGGCGCTCAGCGCCAACTGCCACAGGGGCAGGCCAAAGGTCTGCGCCAGCAGCGAGCCCACCTCGGCCGTGTGTTCGGCCGGCAGCATGCAGGTCAGGCCACGCGCGGCCTGGGCGGCCAGGGCCTGGGCCACCGGCGCCGGGCTGTGGCCGAACATGGCGCCGGTGTCGCCCAGGCAGAAGTCGGCGTAGCGCAGGCCATCGGCGCAGGTCAGCGTGGCGCCCTGCGCCTCGCGCACGAACAGGGTGGCAGGGGTGGGCCAGTCGCGCATCCAGTGCAGCGGCACGCCGAACAGGAAATGCCGCTGTGCGCCGTCGGCCAGGGCCAGCGAGCGCGGGTGCCGGTCCAGGAAACACTTGCGCTCGGCCGCTTGCAAGGCCGGCAGGCGCTGCGCCAGCGTGGTCGGGGTGGTCGTGTGTGCGGACTTCATGGCACCAGAATGTACGAGCGCATCAGGTGATGGAGGGTGCCAATTTCCGACGACCGCTTGGGTGCGTTCAGGGGCGCTGTCGCTGTGCCACCTCCAGCAGGCTGCTGCGAAAGGCGAGCTTGCGCACGATGGCCGAAAAGGCGCGGGTGGGGGCGGCCTCGCTCGCCTGGGGCGACAGCAGCATGCCCGGCGTGCGCACGGGGGTGGGGCTGTCCAGGCGCACGATCACCAGGCTGGCGTGTGCCGGCACCACGTTGGCCGCCACGATGGAGGCCAGCTGCGTCTTGGCCACCAGTTCCATCATGGGCGCCAGGGTGTTGATTTCGGCCACCACCTGGGGCTCGGCGCCACAGGCGCGGAAACACTCGTCCAGCATCTGCCGGGTGGCAAAACTGGCGGGCAGCAGCACCATGGGCAGGCGGTGCAGCTCCACCATGCGCACCCGCTTGCGGCGGGCCAGCGCGTGGCCGCTGGCGACGATCAGCACCATCTCCTCGTTGTAGAGCGGCTCGAACAGCAGTGGCCCCGGGGCGGCGGGGCGGTAGGCGATGCCCAGGTCCAGCGAGCCCTGCTGCAGGCGCGCGGCCACCTGGTCGGCCGACAGCTCCTCGACCACCACCTTCACCAGCGGGTGTTTCTGCTGGAAGCTGGCGATGCAGTCGGGGATGAAGCCCAGGTTGAAGGTGTGGGTGGCGCCGATGCGCAGCTCGCCGGTCATCTCCGAGCTGTCCTGGCGCAGGGCGCCCAGGCCGAGGTCGATCTCGCGCAGCGCGCGCGTGGCGTGGTGCAGGAAACCGTCGCCGGCCTCGGTCAGCGCGACGCGCTTGCCGACGCGGTCGAACAGCGGCGTGCCCACCTCTTCCTCCAGCTGCTTGATCTGGTGCGACAGGGTGGACTGCGTCACGTGCAGGCGCTCGGCCGCGCGGGTGAAGTTCAGCGAGCCCGCCAGGGCGATGAAGTAGCGCAGGTGCCGCAGTTCCATGGTGGCCGTGTTCCCAATGATCGATGTCATCGATGGTAGCGATGAAAAACCATCATTGTTAAATATCGTCCGCACTCGCTACAGTCCGCTGCCAACGCCACCCGACAGGGGGCGGCGACCCCACAGGAGACAACGCGGTGCACAAACCCCTCAGCGGCATCAAGGTGCTGGAACAAGGCACGTTCATCACCGGCCCGGCGGCCGGCATGTTCCTGGCCGACCTCGGTGCCGAGGTGATCAAGATCGAACAGCCCGGCACCGGCGACCCCTTCCGTGCTTTTCGCGGCGGTCTCTACAGCACCCATTTCCAGACCTACAACCGCAACAAGCGCAGCGTCACGCTCAACCCCAAGCTGCCCGAGGACGCGGCGGTGTTCGACGAGTTGGTCAAGGACGCCGACGTCTACATCCAGAACTTCCGCCCCGGCGCCGCCGAGCGCCTGGGCGCTGGCGAAGCCAAGCTGCGTGGGCTCAACCCGCGCCTGGTCTACTGCGCCATCAGCGGCTTTGGCCAGACCGGCCCGGCCGCCGCCCGCCCGGCCTATGACACGGTGGCCCAGGCCGCCAGCGGCTTTCTGAAGCTGCTGGTCAACCCGGCCAACCCCCGCGTGGTGGGCCCGGCCGTGGCCGACGCCATGACCGGTTTCTACGCCGCCTACGGCGTGCTCGGCGCGCTGGTGGAGCGCGGCCGCACCGGTGTCGGCCGAAAGGTCGAGGTGTCCATGCTGGAGGCCATGTGCCACTTCAACCTCGACGCCTTCACCCACTACTTCTCGCAGAGCGAGATCATGGGTCCCTTTAGCCGCCCCAGCGTCTCGCAGTCCTACGTGCTGGAGTGCGCCGACGGCAAGTGGATCGCGCTGCACATGTCCTCGCCCGAGAAGTTCTGGCAGGGCCTGGCCAACGCCATCGAGCGGCCGCAGCTGTTCGAGGACCCGCGCTTCGCCAACCGCGAGGGGCGCATCGCCCACCAGGAAGACCTGATCGCCCTGCTCGGCGGCCTGTTCCGCCAGCACGACCGCGCCACCTGGTGCGCCCGCCTGGAGGCCCAGGACGTGCCCCACGCGCCCATGTACGACACCCAGGAAGCCATGGCCGACCCGCAGGCCCGGCACCTGCAGCTGGAGGTGAGCGCGCCGCACCCCGAAGGCGGCACCTGGCGCACCGTGCGCTCGCCCGTGAGCTTCGACGGCGAACGTGCGCTGGAGGTCACGGCGCCGCCGGTGCTGGGCGCCGACAACGCCGCCATCCTGGATCCGATCCGCCAGCGCCTGCGCGGCGCCTGAACCCCACGAACACGAGGAGACAAACCCGATGAACCCGATGACCGAAGACGATCTGACCCAGGCCGTGCTGGAGCGCCTGACCACCGCGCAGGACCCGCGTTTTGCACAGGTGATGGCCTCGCTGATCAAGCACCTGCACGCCTTCATCCGCGACGTCGACCTCCAGCCCGACGAGTGGATGGCCGGCATCCAGTTCCTCACCGCGGTCGGCCAGGCCTGTGACGACAAGCGCCAGGAGTTCATCCTGCTGTCCGACACCCTGGGTGCCTCCATGATGGTGGTGATGCTCGACCAGCTGCGCGCCGCCGCACAGGCCAAGCGCCAGGGCGCGCTCAGCGCCACGCCCGCCACCGAAGCCACGGTGCAAGGCCCCTACTACTGGGAAGGCGCGCCCGTGCTGCCCTGCGGCGCGGACATCGCGCCCGGCGTCAAGGGCGAGCCCACCTTCTACAGCGGCCGCGTCACCGACACCCTCGGCCAGCCCATCGCCGGCGCCACGCTGGACATCTGGTCGGGCGACGGCGAGGGCAACTACGACATGCAGCTGCCCGGCGCCGAGATGGCCGCCCGCGCGCGCATCCAGACCGACGCCGAGGGCCGCTACTGGTTCTGGTCCATCAAGCCCACCTACTACCCGGTGCCGGTGGACGGCCCGGTGGGCCGCATGCTCGACGGCATGGGCCGCCACCCCAACCGCCCCGGCCACATCCACATGATGGTCTACGCGCCCGGCCACGTGAAGCTGACCACCCACCTGTTCGTGGCCAACAGCCCCTACATCGAGTCCGATGCCGTCTTCGGCGTGCGACCCAGCCTGATCGTCGACTTCGAGCAGCACGCCGCCGGCCAGGCGCCCGACGGCAGCCAGCAGGCCCAGCCCTACTGGTCGGCCCACTACGACTTCCGCCTCGAAACCCAGGCCGCCTGAAAGCACACCCCATGAAAATCGGCAAATCCACCGTCCCGCACACCGCCATCTGCACCTCGGACGAACACACCATCGTCGTGCGCGGGCACAACCTGTGCGAGGACCTGATCGGTCACCTGTCCTTTGCGGACTACTTCTTCCTGCTGCTGACCGGCAAGCAGCCCGACGCCGCCTGCAGCGCGGTGCTCAACGCCACCCTGGTGGCCATCGCCGAACACGGTCTTGTGCCCAGCGTGCAGGCCAGCCGCATGACCTACGCCGCCGCGCCCGACGCGCTGCAGGGCGCGGTGGCGGCCGGCATCCTGGGCTGTGGCTCGGTCATCCTGGGCGCCTCCGAAACCGCAGGCAAGCTGTTTGCCGACGTGGCCGCCCGTGTCGACGCCGGTGCCAGCCTGGACGACGCGGCCACCGCCGTCATCACCGAACTCAAGGCCGCGCGCCAGCCCTACCCCGGCTACGGCCACCCGCTGCACAAGGCGCGCGACCCGCGGGTGGACCGCCTGATCGCCGTGGCGACCGAAGCCGGGGCCGACCTGCGTTATGTCGAGATCGCCCAAGCCATCGAGCGCGCCATCCCCGCCGTCACCGGCAAGGATCTGCGCATGAACGTGTCGTCCGCCATTCCGGCCGTGCTCATGGGCGTGGGATTCCCCGTGCGTTCGTTGCGCGGCGTGCCCATCCTGGCGCGCACCGCCGGCCTCATCGCCCACCTGGCCGAAGAGGCCGAGACGCCAGCGGGTTTTGCGCTGTCCTACCAGGCCACGCGCGAACTGCAGTACGACGGCGACGTGCCGGACGGCTTCGGGGCCCACGCATGAAGCGTCGCCTGCTGCTGGGTGCGGCGCTGGCCGCCGGCGCCGCGCTGGCCCAGAGCCCCGCCACCCGGCCCTACAAGCTGGTGGTGCCTTTCGCGGCCGGCACCTCCACCGACATCGTCGGCCGCGTGCTGGCCGATGCCCTGGGCAAACAGCTCGCGCAGCCGGTCATCGTCGACAACAGGCCCGGCGCCGGCGGCAGCATCGGCAGCGAGCTGGTGGCCCGCTCGGTCGCCGACGGCCAGACCCTGCTGCTGGGCACCGTGGGCACCCACGCCATCAACCCCTCGCTCTACAAGCGCCTGCCCTACCAGCCGCTGCGCGACTTCGCGCCGCTGGGTTTTGTGGGGGCCACGCCCACCCTGCTGGTGGTGCCCGCCGCCTCGCCCTGGAAAAGCCTGGCCGATCTGGGCCGCGCCTCCGGCAAGGAGGTCAACTTCGCCTCGGCCGGCAACGGCACCTCTGGCCACCTGGCCGGCGAGACCCTGAACCTGCGCCTGGGCAAGGACTTCGTGCACGTGCCCTACCGCGACGGCGCGCAGGCCCTGACCGAGGTCATGGCCGGCAACGTGCAGTTCATGTTCTACCACCCGGCCGCCGTGCTGCCCCACATCCGCGCCGGCAAGCTGCGCGCGCTGGGCGTGTCCAGCGCCCGGCGCAGCACCGCCGCCCCCGAGGTGCCGACGCTGATCGAACAGGGCGTGGCCGGTTTTGACCTGGTGGCCTGGTTCATGTTGTACGCGCCGACCGACATGCCCGCCGCGCAGCGCGACCGCCTGCGCGAGGCCACGCGCCAGGTGCTGGCCCAGCCCGATGTGCGCGAGAAACTCGCCGCCCAGGGCGTGGAGCTGGCCGACATGAGCGCCAGCGAGATGGCCAGCTTCGGCGCCACCGAAATCGCCAAGTGGGGCGAGGCGGTCAGGCGCTCGGGCGCGCAGGTGGACTGATATCGCCATGCACGCCAACCTGACCACCCCGTCCGACACCGTGGACGGCACCTTGGACGACGCGGCCATCGCCCGCCTGTTCACCGAGGCGCGCACCCACGCGGCCTTCGACCCCCGCCCCCTGCCCGTCGAGCTGCTGCGGCGCCTGTACGCGCTGGCCAGCCTGGGGCCCACGTCCATGAACTGCCAGCCGGCGCGCTTCGTGTTCGTGGCCAGCGAGGCCGGGCGCGAGCGCCTGTTGCCGCATGTGGCGGCCGGCAACCAGCCCAAGGTGCGCAGCGCGCCGGTGACCGTGATCGTGGCGCGCGACACGCGCTTCTACGAACACATGCCCACGCTCTGGCACGTGCCGGATGCGGGCGCGAACTTCGAGCGCCAGCCCGCCCACGCGCAGGCCACCGCGCAGCGCAACGCCACCCTCACCGGCGCCTACCTGCTGATGGCCGCGCGTGCCCTGGGCCTGGCCTGCGGCCCCATGAGCGGCTTCGACGCCGAGGGCGTGAACCGCAGCTTCTTCCCCGACGGCCGCTGGGAAGCGGACTTCCTCATCAACCTCGGTTACCCGGCCGGGCCGGCCCAGCGGCCGCGTGCGCCGCGGTTGGGATTTCAACAGGCATGTGTGCTGGCCTGAACAAGCAGCGCTTTTTTCATCAACACAGCGGACCCCGGTCCGCCACAAGGAGACATCTCATGCGCATCCGACTCAAACTGTTGGCGGGCCTGGTCCTCGCCACGCTGGCCGGCGTCTCGAACGCCCAGGGCAGCGACTGGCCCAACCGCCCGATCAAGATCGTGGTGGGTTTCGCCGCCGGCACGCCGCCCGACATCTTTGCCCGCCTGTATGGCGACTACGCGTCCCGCAAGCTGGGCGTGCCGGTGGTCATCGACAACAAGCCGGGTGCGGCCGGCAACCTGGCCACCGACGCGGTGGCCAAGGCCCCCGCCGACGGCTACACCTTCCTCTACAACCTGTCGACCGCTTTCACGATCAACCCCTTCATCTACAGCAAGCTGCCCTTCGATCCGCAAAAGGACCTGGTGCCCGTGGCCACCACCATGCGCCAGGGCCTGGTGCTGATCGGCAAGCCGGCGCTGGAGGCCAAGTCGGCGCGCGATCTGGTGACCGCGGCCAAGGCCAAGCCCGGCACCATCTCCCACGCCTCCTACGGAGCGGGCAGCCCCTCGCACCTGATCATGGAATGGATGAAGGAAGAGACCGGCACCGACATGGTCCACGTGCCCTACCGCAGCAGCCCGGTGCCCGACGTGATGGGCGGCCAGGTCGACACCGTGATGGAGCCCATCGCCACCGCCTTCCCGCTCATCAAGGACGGCAAGGTGCAGGCCCTGGCCTATTCGGGCCCGGCCCGTTTTGCCGCGCTGCCCAACGTGCCCACGCTGGCCGAAACGGTGCCCGGCCTGACCATGATGTCCTGGCACGGCATCTGGGCCGCCTCGGCCACGCCGGGCGCCATCGTCGACCGCTTCAACGCCGTCTTCGTCGAGGCCAGCAAGGACGCCGACGTGTCCAAGCGCATCCGCGACCTGAACAGCGAACCGCTGGGCGCCAGCCGCACCGAGATGGCCGCCATGGTGCGCCGCGACGCCGACATCTACGGCCGCATCGTCAAGGCCAAGAACATCCGGATCGACTGAGCCCACCCCCGTTTCCCGCTCACTGCGTGTAGCGCGAATCCCCCCTCAAGGGGGCGCACCCAGCGGGCCGGCGTAGCCGGACCCGCGGGTGCCCTGGGTGGGGGCACTTCATGCGGGGCGGGCTGGCCCACAATGCCAGTCCATGACCTCGCCCTCATCCAGCCCCACCCTGCCCCACTTGCGCCTGGCGCTGGCCTTGTCGCTGGGGGCGGCGGTGTCGCTGGGCATCACGCGTTTTGCCTACGGCCTGTTGCTGCCGCCCATGCGCGATGACCTGGGTTGGAGCTACACCCTGGCCGGCGCCATGAACACCTTCAACGCCGTCGGCTACCTGCTGGGCGCGCTGGCCACGCCGGGGCTGCTGCGCCGGCTGGGCACGGCGCCGCTGCTGGTGGGTGGCTCGGCCCTGGCCAGCCTGTTCATGGGGCTCAGCGGCTTTTTCACCGGCGCCGCGCCGCTGCTGGCCCAGCGCCTGCTGGCCGGCGTGGCCAGCGCCTTCGTGTTCATCGCCGGTGGTCTGCTGGCGGCGCGCCTGGGGGCGATGTCGCCGCGGCGCAGCGGCCTGCTGCTGGGCCTGTACTACGGCGGCACCGGCCTGGGCATCGTCGCCTCGGCCCTGGGTGTGCCCTGGACGCTGGCGCTGGCGGCCGACGTGCCCCACGGCTGGACCTGGGCCTGGTGGGGCCTGGCCGGTCTGTGCCTGCTGGCCACGTTGCTGTTGCGCTGGCCGGCGCGGGTGCTGGGCGAGGCGCCGTCTCCCACGGCCGGCGCCGGGGCGGTGGCCCAGGCCAGCCGGCGCTTCCGCGCGCGCGACTTCGCGCCCGGCCTCGCGGGCTACACCCTGTTTGGCGTGGGCTACATCGGCTACATGACCTTCGTGG
This sequence comes from Hydrogenophaga sp. OTU3427, assembly GCF_038440225.1. Taxonomy (NCBI): domain Bacteria; kingdom Pseudomonadati; phylum Pseudomonadota; class Betaproteobacteria; order Burkholderiales; family Comamonadaceae; genus Hydrogenophaga; species Hydrogenophaga sp. OTU3427. The sequence goes on from NZ_JASATI010000011.1 coordinate 90,987, forward strand.
TGGCCCTGCTGCGCCAGCAGGGCGTGGGCCCGGCGGCCATCACCGCCTTCTACGCGCTGCTGGGCGTGGCGGTGCTGGCCTCGTCGCGCATCTGGGCCGGCCTGCTGGACCGCCACCACGGCGGTGGCGCGCTGGCGCGGCTCAACGCCCTGCTGGGCGTCGCCACGGTGGTGCCGGCGCTCACCGCCTCGTGGCCGCTGGTGCTGGGCTCGGGCCTGCTGTTCGGTGCGGTGTTCCTGTCGGTGGTGGCGTCCACCACCGCCCTGGTGCGCCACAACCTGCCACCCGCCCAATGGGCCACCGGCATCAGCGCCTTCACCATCGTCTTTGCCTTGGGCCAGATCGTTGGCCCCACGGTCGTGGGCCTGATCGCGGACGGCCCCGGCGGCCTGGCGCGTGGGCTGCTGTTCTCGGCCGGTGCGCTGTGGCTGGGCGCGTTGCTGGCGTGGCGGCAGCGGGCACTTCAGTAGTAGGGCACGAAGCGGCCGGGCCGCTCGGCTTGTTCACATGCCCGCTGCCACATCGCTTGCAGGGCGCGCACCAGGCGCGACGGGGTGACCTGGGGACGTGCCGCCGTGGGGCGTGGCGCCGAGGTGATGGGGTAGGACAACTGAGCCATGGGGACCTCCTGGGCGGCACGGGTGTGTGCCGTGGGCCCATTGCATCAGCGGGTGCCGTCGCGGTCGCGAGGCGTTTGTCCCTGAAACCGGTGGCTTGGGCGGCGCGGCTGCTCCGTCATCCGGGACCGCCGTCCCGACCGGGTGGAGGTGGGCCAGGTGGTGGGCTCAGCGTGGCAGTTCGGCCTGGCCGAAGCCGGCGTCGCGGGCGCGCACGATGGCCTGGGCCCGGGTGCTGACGTCCAGCTTGGTGTAGACGGCCGACACCTTGTTGCGCACGGTTTTTTCGCTCAGCCCCAGGTGCGCCGCGATCTGCAGGTTGTCCAGGCCGTGGGCCAGCAGCTCCAGCAGCTCGCGTTCGCCTGGTGTCAGGCTGGGGAACTGGCCGGGGGATGCCGCCACATGCGGGTGGGCCTGGAGGAAGGCGTCGATCTCCGCCAGGCCGTGCGCGAAGGCGGGCTCCTCCTGCAGCAGCACGTGGTTGCGGCTGTCCAGCGGCACGAAACGGGCACCGGGGATGAGGCTGGCCAGGTGCCGCCCTTCCTCGAAGGGCACCCGGGCGTCGCCGCGCGCGTGCATCACCAGCGTGGGGCAGGCGACCTGGGCCGCCAGCGCGCAGACATCGAGCTGGCCAAAGGCCGCCACCGTGCGGGCCGCGTGGGCCGGCGGGCAGGACAGCCGCTCCAGCTCGTTGAACCAGTTCACCTGTTCCGGGCTGCCACCGGGAATGAACAGCGAGGTGAACACCTGGCGAAACGCCGGGTTGTCCTGGCCCCAGCCGATCTCGATCAGGTCTGGCATGAGCCGGGCCTGCTTCAGCTGCTCGGGCGTCGGGTGGCGCCGCAACGGGCCCCGGGCATAGCCGCCCAACATCACCAGGGCGTTCACGCGCTCCGGGTGGCGTGCCGCGTAGGCCAGCGAGATGGCGGCCCCCTGCGAGCAGCCCAGCAGGGCAAAACGCGCCAGACCCGCCGCGTCCACCACGGCCTCCAGGTCCGACACCCAGGCGTCGAGCGTGAGCGGCGTGTCCGTCGCGTCGGACAAGCCGCAGCCGCGCCCGTCGTAGCGCACCAGCGTGTGGGCGCGGCTCAGCCCGGCGATCCACGGTCCCCAGACGGGGCTGTTGAGGTCGAAGTCCAGGTGGGTGAGGAAGTGGGCCGCGCGCACCAGGGCCGGTCCCTGGCCGGTGGTGCCGAACGCGATCCGCGTCCCGTCCCCGGTGGTGCAGAAGCGGATGGATTGGGACAGCCTGGCCATGGGCCATGGTAACTGCGCCGCCGCCGCCGGGCACCGTTTCAGCGTGGCCGGCGCGGGTCGGTCCGCAGGGCGTCCATCACCAGCGCGGCCATCGCCCGCGCCTCGTCGCCGGGCTCGGCCTGCAGGCCGGCGACCGTGCCCAGCCGGTCGGGCATGGCCTCGTCCTGGCTGGCCTTGAGCCGGCCTTCCAGGCGGTCGATGGGGATCTCGATGCCGACGACGGCGCGCAGCATCTGGTCGATGTAGGCGGCCGGCGCATCGCCCACGCGCCAGGGCGTGGCGCGGCCGGCCTCCTGCGCGTCGGTGAGCCGGTTCAGCATGTCCAGCGTCCACGTCCGGTCCTCGACCACGCGCGCCCTGCCGTGGACATGCACCGCCACGTAGTTCCAGGTCGGCACCACCTGGCCATGCGCCGCCTTGCCCGGGTACCAGCCCGGCGTGATGTAGGCCTGGGGCCCCTGGAACAGCACCACGGACGGGGTGTCGGCGCCGAGCTGGCGCCAGACGCCGTTGGCGCGCGCGACGTGGCCCATCAGGGTGCCGTGGGGGCCACGGTCGCGGTCCAGCACAAAAGGCAGGTGGTTGGCCACCAGGCCGCCGCCGCCGCCCACCACCCAGGCCCCCAGCGGGTGGGCCTCGATGTGCGAGAGCAGGGCCCCGTGGTCGCTCAGCCGGTGACAGGGAGGAAGGTACATCGTTCGCTTTCAAAAACCCGCCCAAGTGTGGCGCAGCAGCAGGGCCGCCAGGACCCACATGGTCAGGCCGATCAGGCCATCGAGCAGCTGCCACGCCCGGGGCCGGGCAAACCAGGGCGCCAGCCAGCGCGCGCCCCAGCCCAGCAGCCCGAACCAGCACAGGCTGGCGGTGCTGGCCCCGGCCACAAACCAGCCGCGCAGCGCGGCCGGTTGCTGGGCGCCTATGCTGCCCACCAGCAGCACGGTGTCCAGGTAGACATGGGGGTTGAGCAGCGTGAACGCCGCCGCCTGCGCGATGACCGCGCCGCGACCGAGGCGGTCACCTCCCTGCGCCGCCCGCAGCTGGCCGGGCTGGCGCGCGCGGCGCAGGGCGCGCCACCCGTACGCGGCCAGGAAGGCCGCGCCGCCCAGGGCCAGGGCACGCGCCAGCCCCGGGCGTTCGCCCAGCGCCTGCGCCATGCCCAGCACACCGGCGGCGATCAGCACCGCGTCGGCCAGCGCGCAGAACAGCACCACGCTGCCCACGTGTTCGCGCCGCAGGCCCTGGCGCAGCACAAAGGCGTTCTGGGCGCCGATGGCGACGATCAGCCCCAGGCTCAGGGCCAGGCCCTGCATGAACACGGGCAGGGCGGCGGAAAAGGCGTCGGGCAGCGAACTCATGGGTGCAGCTTGTCCGTCTTCATGCATGAAGACAAACTATGCCTGCTTCATTCAATTAAGAATTTTTTATCTGATGCTCGATTACGCCCTGCTCTCAGCTCTGGCCGCGGTGGTGCGCGAGGGCAGCTTCGAGCGCGCGGCGCGCGCCCTGCACGTGACGCCCTCGGCCGTGTCGCAGCGCATCCGCCTGCTGGAGGAGCGGGTCGGCTGCGCCCTGGTGGTGCGGGCCCAGCCTTGTGTTGCCACCGAAACCGGGCGCCGCTTGTGCCAGCACGCCGACCGCGTGCGCCTGCTCGAACACGAGTTGCAGGCGGAACTGCCCACCCTCGATCCGCAGGCCCTGCTGCGGGTGCCGCTGCCGATCGCGGTCAACGCCGACAGCCTGGCCACCTGGCTGGCCGCGCCGGTGGCGCGTTTTGCCGCCGACGCGCCGGTGCTGATGTCGGTGGCGGTGGACGACCAGGACCACACCGCCGAGTGGCTGCGCAGCGGCCAGGTGCTGGCCGCGGTCACGGCGACCGCGCGCCCGGCCACCGGCTGCAACAGCCAGCCCCTGGGCGCCATGCGTTACGTCGCGGTGGCCAGCCCGGCCTTGCTGGCGCGGCATTTCGCCGACGGCGTGGGCGCGGCCAGTCTGGCGCAGGCGCCCAGCCTGGTCTTCAACACCAAGGACGAGCTGCAGGCGCGCTGGGTGCGGCGGTTGTGCCACCGCCAGGTGGAGCTGCCGCGCCACACCCTGCCGTCGCCGCAGGCGTTTGTGGTGGCGGCGCTGGCCGGCATGGGCTGGGCCCTGCATCCGCTGGCCCTGGTCGCCGACCACCTGGCCGACGGCTCGCTGGTGGAACTGGTGCCCGACACGCCGCTGGATGTGCCGCTGCACTGGCAGCAGGCGCGCGCGGCGTCCCGCCTGCTCGAAGGCCTGACCCGGGCGGTGCTGGCCGCGGCCCGCAGCGCCTTGATCCAGCCGCCGGCGGGTGGCGCGCCGCGTCAGGCGCGGGCGACCGCGGGCAGCTGACGCATCCGTTTGATGTCGCGCTGCGGCGCGTCGCCGAACAGGCGGCTGTAGTCGCGGCTGAACTGGGACGGGCTTTCGTAGCCCACCCGGGCCGCGGTGGCACTGGCGTCCAGGTTGTCGTTGAGCATCAGCTGGCGCGCGGCCTGCAGCCGCAGCTGCTTCTGGTAGCGCAGCGGACCCATGCCGGTGAGCTTGCGGAAGTGCAGGCGGAAGGTGGACGGGCTCATGTGCGCGCGCGCCGCCAGGTCGTCCATGGGCACGTCGCTGGCAAAGTTCTGCTTGAGCCAGGCCATGGCCTGGGCCACCTGGTGGCTGGGTGAGCCGGTGGCCACCAGCTGCCGCAGGTAGGGCCCGTGGGGGCCACAGAGCAGGCGCACCGCGATCTCCTGCTGGATCAGCGGCGCCAGGCTGGGGATCAGCGCCGGCTCCTGCAGCAGCTTGACCAGGCGGGTCGCGGCATCGAGCAGGGGGGCGTCCAGCGGCTTGAGCGACAGCGCAAACGCCGGGGGATCACGCGGCAGCGGCGGCAGGTCCAGGTCCGAGGCCAGCTGCACCAGCACCCGCGCATCCAGCGTGAGCATCATGCCCAGGTAGGGCCGGGCGGCGTCGGCCTGCGTCACCTGGGCCGCCACCGGCATGTCCACCGTGGACACCAGGGACTGGCCGGCGCCGTAGTGGGTGACCTGGTCGTTGTGCGCCACCTGCTTGCCGCCCTGGGCCACCACGGCCACGCCCAGCCCATAGACACAGTGCACCGGCGCCGTGCGCAGGCTGCGCCGGTGCAGCGACAGCTGGGGGATGGCGGTGGTGTGGTCGCCGTCGATTCGGGCAATGTCGGCGATGGCCTGGGCGAGCGCTTCGATGGGCATGGTGGGCGGGGATGACGCTGTCAGAAATTGACATTTGCTGGGCAATTCGCGGCAGAAGCCCGCCGCGGATGCACGGCCGCACTGTAGCCCGGCCGCTGGGCTGGGCCGCCGTCTTGCGCACCAAGTCATCAAAAATGGCAAGACATGCGTCAAAACAGGCAAGCGTCCGACGGGTCTGGGCCAGACACTCGCTGCATCCCCGCGTGTGCGCCATGGCGCTTGAATCGGTCCACGGCACACGCGTCCCTCGGACACCAGGAGAACGCCCCACCATGAGCACACTGAACGTCAACGGCCGCCGTCACACGGTCGACATCGACCCCGGCACCCCCATCCTCTGGGCCCTGCGCGATACCCTGGGCCTGAGCGGCACCAAGTTCGGTTGCGGCGCGGCCCTGTGTGGCGCCTGCACCGTGCACCTCGATGGCCAGGCCATCCGCGCCTGCGTCACGCCGGTGTCGGCCGCCGAAGGCAAGCGCCTGGCCACCATCGAAGCCGTCACCGACGGCCGCGACCGCGTGGGCGCGGCGGTGCACGCGGCCTGGGTCCAGCACGACGTCGCCCAGTGTGGCTACTGCCAGAGCGGCCAGATCATGAGCGCCACCGCTTTCCTCAAGTCCCTGCCCAAGGGCACGCAGCCCAGCGCGGCCGACATCGACGCCGCCATGGCCGGCAACATCTGCCGCTGTGGCACCTACGCCCGCATCCGCGCCGCCGTGGCCGATGCCGCCAAGGCCCTGGCCTGAAGGACGACCCCACCATGCTGCACCACATCGAACCCGCCGACCTGCCGCGCGCCCTGGCCCACCTGATGGACCGGGACCACAGCGACACCCCCACCGCGCTGCCACGCCGCAGCTTCCTCAAGCTGGCCGGCGCCAGCGGTCTGGCGCTGGGTCTGTATCCCGCGCTGGCCCAGGCGCAGGACAAAATCCCTGAGGGCCTCAAGCCCAGCCAGCAGCCGGCCGCCTTTGTGCGCATCGCGCCCAACGGCGAAGTGACCGTCACCGTCAACCGGCTGGAGTTTGGCCAGGGCGTAATGACCGGCCTGGCCATGGTGCTGGCCGAAGAACTGGACGCCGACTGGAACAAGGTGCGCGCGCAGCACGGCACCGGCGACGCCGCCTACGCCGACCCGCAGTTCGGCATCCACCTCACCGGCGGCTCCAACTCCATCAAGAACAGCTACACCCAGTACCGCGAGCTGGGCGCGCGCGCCCGCGCCATGCTGCTGAGCGCCGCCGCCACGCGCTGGAACGTGGACGTGGCCGCCCTGCGCACCCAGGCCGGCCAGGTGCTGGGCCCGGGCGGGCGCAAGGCCGGCTATGGTGAGCTGGCCGAGGCCGCCATGCGCCTGCCGGTGCCGGCCACCGTGGCGCTCAAGAACCCCAAAGACTTTCGCCTCATCGGGCAGGCCACCACCCGGCTGGACGCGCGTGACAAGAGCCGCGGCCGGCAGGACTTCGGCATCGACGTGCGCCTGCCCGGGCAGCTCACCGCCGTGGTGGCGCGACCGCCGGTGTTCGGCGCCCGGCTGGCGTCGGTGGACGACAGCGCGGCCCGCGCCATCAAAGGCGTGAAGGCCGTGCTGCGTGTGCCGCTGGACCGCGGCGCCGAAGGCGTGGCCGTGGTGGCCGACGGCTACTGGCCCGCCAAGCAGGCGCGTGACGCGCTCAAGCTGCGGTGGGACACGGCCCAGGTGGAGAAGCCCGACAGCGAACGCCTGCTGGCGCAGTACCGCGCGCTGGCGGGCCAGCCCGGCCCCAAGGCCCTGGACGCCGACATGGCGCCGCTGGCCACCGCGCCCCACACCATCGAGGCTGAGTTCGTGTTCCCCTTCCTGGCCCATGCGCCCATGGAACCCCTGAACTGCACCGTGCGCCTGGGCGCGGCGGGCGCCGAGCTGTGGGTGGGCTCACAAAGCCCGGGGCTGGACGCTGCGGCCGCAGCCGGCGCGCTGGGCCTCAAGCCCGAGCAGGTGAAGATGCACGTGCAGATGGCGGGTGGCGGTTTTGGCCGGCGCTTTGTCAGCACCAGCGAATACGTGATCGAGGCCTGCCAGGTGGCCAAGGCCGCCCGCACGGCCGGCCTGGACGCGCCGGTGCGCACGCTCTGGAGCCGCGAGGACGACATCAAGGGCGGCTACTACCGGCCCATGCACCTGCACCGCGCCCGCATCGGCTTTGACCAGCGCGGCAACGTGCTGGCCTGGGACCACGTGCTGGTGGGCCAGTCCATCCTTACCGGTTCGGTGTTCGAGTCCTTCCAGGTGAAAAACGGCATCGACGCCACTGCCACCGAAGGCATGCGCGAGCCCTACCCGCTGCCCATGCGCCTGACCGTGCACCACCCCAAGGTCAACGTGCCGGTGCTGTGGTGGCGCAGCGTGGGCTCCACCCACACCGCCTTCGTGATGGAGACCCTGCTCGACGAGATCGCCCGCACCACCCAGCAGGACCCGGTGGCCTACCGCATGCGCCTGTGGGGCGACAAACACCCGCGCCACAGCGCCGCCCTGCAGCTGGCGGTGGACAAGAGCGGCTACGGCAAGACACCGCTGCCCGCCGGCCGCGCCTGGGGCGTGGCGGTGCACGAGTCCTTCAGCTCGGTGGTGGCCTACGTGGTCGAGGCCTCGGTGAAAGACGGCAACCCGGTGCTGCACCGCGTGACCGCCGGCGTGCACTGCAACCTGGTCGTCAACCCGCGCAGCGTCGAGGCCCAGGTGCAGGGCGCGGCGGTCATGGGCCTGTCCATGTGCCTGCCCGGCTCGGCCATCACCTTCAAGGACGGCGAGGTGCAGCAGAGCAACTTCGGCGACTACACCGTTGCCCGCATGACCGACGCCCCCGTCTTTGCGGTGCACACCGTGCCCAGCGCCGACGCGCCCACCGGCATGGGCGAGCCCGGCCTGCCGCCGCTGGCCCCGGCCTTCGCCAACGCCATCGCCCGGCTCACCGGCAAGCCGCTGCGCGAGCTGCCGTTCAAGCTGGCCTGACGGACCGAGCAAGGCGCGCGGGCGGTACTCAGCGCACCGCGTCCAGCCCCTGGCGGTCCCGCAGAGGGACACCACCTTCCAGACCAGTGGTTGCCTGCGCTTGTCGGCAATTGGCACCGGAGGTGCGCGTGAAAATGCGCTACCTTCTGGCTCCAATTCACACAAGGACGCCACCATGGCCATGGGCCAATTCGCCTACGCAAACAACAGCAACCGCTTCATGGCCTGCGAGCCGCTGGCGGACCAGCCCTTCGCCGTGGCCGGCGTGCCCTTCGACGGCGTGGTGACCAACCGCCCCGGCGCGCGCTTCGGCCCGCAGGCCATACGCGCGGCCAGCCTGATGTTGTGCGATGGCACGCACCCGCACTTCGATGTGTCGCCGCTGGACCAGTTGGGCGACGCGCTGGACATGCGCCTGCCCAACGCCTCGCCCCTGCCCGAGGTGCGCCGCCACATCGAGCAGCAGGCGGCGGCGCTGATGGCGCGCCACCACTGCGTCTTCATCGGCGGCGACCACTCCATCACCCTGCCCCTGCTGCGCGCCGCGCAGGCGCAATACAGCCAGGGCGAGCCACTGGCCTTGGTGCATTTCGACGCCCACTGCGACACCTGGGAAGACCACTTCGGCGAACCCTCGGGCCACGGCACCTGGACCTACGAGGCGCTGCGCGATGGCCTGGCCAGCCCGGCGCACACGGTGCAGATCGGCATACGCTCCAGCGGCGTGCGCGCCGCGCGCGAGTACGTGGCCGACCAGGGCGGCCAGATCTTCACCGCCCGCCAGCTGCGCGGCAAGGACGGCGACGGCCTGGCCGGCATGGTGGCCGCCATCCGCGAACGCATCGGCCAGCGCCCGTGTTACCTCACGCTGGACATCGACTGCCTGGACCCGGCCTTCGCCCCCGGCACCGGCACGCCCGAGCCCGGCGGCATGAGCAGCTCGCAGGTGCTGACCTTCATCGAGGAGCTGGCCGACCTCAACTGGGTGGGCATGGACTGCGTGGAGGTGGCCCCGGCCTACGACCACGCCGAACTCACCAGCAACGCCGCCGCCACCTTCGTGTGGACCTACCTCTGCGGCCAGGTGGCCAAGCGCCAGCGGGGCTGAACGTGTTCAAGCCCTCCCTGCTGCGCTCCGACACCCAGCTCAACCAGTCCAGCTACTACGAGGCCAGCGTCACCCGGCCCGCTGCCCTGCCCCCGCTGCGGGGCAGCGTGACGGCCGACGTGCTGGTGGTGGGCGGCGGCTTTGCCGGCCTGTCGGCCGCGCTGGAGCTGGCGCAGCGCGGCCAGCGCGTGGTGCTGCTGGAGGCCGACCGCGTGGGCAGCGGCGCCAGCGGGCGCAACGGCGGCCAGTTCATCGTCGGCTACGCCAGCGGCCAGGGCCCGTTCGAGCAGCAGCTGGGCCGCGCCGACGCCCGGCGCGCCTGGGACATGTCCATCGAGGCCATCCAGCTCATCGACCGGCGCATCGCCACCCACGGCATAGCCTGCGACCAGGTCAAGGGCTACCTCTACGTGGCCGACGCGCCGCGCAAGGCGCGCGCGCTGCTGTCCGACCTCGACGCCCAGCGGCGCGACTACGGCCTGGTCTGTGACGTGGCCACCGGCCCGGACGTGCGGCGCCTCATCGACAGCCCGCTCTACCACGCGGCCGGCTTCGAGACCGTGTCGGGCCACCTGCACCCGCTCAAGTACGCGCTGGGCCTGGCGCGCGCCGCGCAGGCCGCCGGCGTGGTGGTGCATGAAACATCACCCGTGACCGCGCTGGAGCACACCACCAGCGGTGTGACGGCGCGCACCGCGCAGGGCAAGGTGCAAGCCAGGTTCGCCGTGCTGGCCGGCAACTGCATGCTGCCCGAACACGGCCCCGACGTGGCGCCGCAGATCCACCCGCGCATCATGCCGGTGGGCACCTACATCGTCGGCACCGCGCCGCTGGACGAGGCGCTGTGCCGCCAGCTCATCCCCAGCAACAGCGCGGTGTGCGACAACAACTTCGTGCTCGACTACTTCCGCTTCAGCGCCGACCGCCGCATGCTGTTCGGTGGCCGCGTCAGCTACACCACCACCACCCCGGCCGGCCTCCAGGCCGTGATGCAGCGGCGCATGGCCCAGGTCTTCCCCGCCCTGCGCGACGTGCCCATCGACTTCGTCTGGGGCGGCTTCGTCGACATCAGCATGAACCGCGCGCCTGACTTCGGCCGCATCGGCCCCAACGTCTACTACCTGCAAGGCTTCAGCGGCCACGGCGTGGCCCTCACCGGCCTGGGCGGCCAGCTCGTGGCCGAAGCCATCGCCGGCCAGGCCGAACGCTTCGACGTTTTCGCCCGGCTCAAACACCGCGACTTCCCCGGCGGCCCGCTGCTGCGCACGCCCAGCCTGGCGCTGGGGATGCTGTGGCATCGGTTGAGGGACGTGGTGGGGTGATGGCGGGCGGCCGCCTTGTGTCCCAGGCCAGACCCCTGTAACCTGCGCAGCGCGTTCATGCGCCACTTCCTGCCGCGTTGAAAACGTCGGACCCTGGCAACGCGCCGTGGCGCGTCCGGTGCCGTGCCCACCACCAAGGACGTCCCATGACCGAAGTACTCGAGACGGATTACCTGATCGTTGGCGCGGGGGCGGCCGGCATGGCCTTCGCCGATGCGCTGCTGGCGCATTCCGACGCATCGATCACCGTGGTGGACCGCCGCCACGCGCCGGGCGGGCACTGGATAGACGCCTACCCCTATGTGCGCCTGCACCAGCCCTCGGCCTTTTACGGCGTCAGCTCCATGCCCCTGGGGCAGGACTGCATCGACGGCCAGGGCACCAACGCCGGTTTCTACGAACTGGCCAGCGCGGACGAGATACGCGCCTACTACACCCGCGTGATGGAGCGGCACCTGCTGCCCAGCGGCCGGGTGCGCTACCTGCCCAGCTGCGACCACCTGGGCGCGGGCCAGGTCCGGTCACGGCTGGCCGACCGGTCGTGGGATGTCCGTGTGCGCCGCAAGACCATCGACACCAGCTACCTCGAAGGCGAGGTGCCGGCCACCAGCCCGCCGCCCTTCGAGGTGGACAGCGGCGTGCGCTGCGTGTCGGCGGGCGAGCTGACACGCATCACCGAACGGCCCGAGCGGTATGTGGTGGTGGGGGCTGGCAAAACGGCGGTGGACGCCTGCCTGTGGCTGCTCGACCAGGGCGTGCCACCGGCGTCCATCCGCTGGATCAAGCCGCGTGAAAGCTGGTGGCTGAACCGGCGCTACCACCAGCCCCACAGCCTGCTGCCGGATTTCCTGAATGGCACCGCCATGCAGCTGGAAGCCATCGCCCAGGCCAGCTCGATCCCGGACCTGTTCGCCCGCCTCGAAGCCCAGGGGTTTTTCCTTCGTGTCGATCCCGGTGTGCCCGCGACCATGTGCCGCGGTGCCATCGTCACCGAGGCCGAGCTGACGCGGCTGCGCGAGATCCAGGACGTGGTGCGGCTGGGGCGTGTGCGCCGCATCACCGCCAACGACATCGTGCTCGACGGCGGCCGCCTGCCCACCACCACCGCGACCCTGCACATCCACTGCGCCGCGCGCGGCCTGGCACGCCCGCCGTTGCGGCCCATCTTCGAGGCCGATCGCGTCACCGTCCAGCCCTTCATGTGGAGTTTTGCCTGCTACCAGTTCGCCATGCTGGGCGTGGCCGAAGCGCTGCTGGCCAGCGACGAGGAGAAGAACAAGCTGTTCCCGCCCATCGCCTATTGGGACGCCAACACCGACTACCTGAGCGCCTTCCTGGCTTCCCTGGCCAACGAACGGGCCCGCAGCGCCGTCCCGGCGCTGGCCCAGTGGGCCAAGGCAACACGCCTCAACCCGCTGGGCGAGATTGGGCGCTACCGTCAACATCCGCTCACCATGGACGCGATGGAGCGCATCAAGCGGTTTGGTGCTGACGCGGTGAAGAACGCTGTGCAGTTGCTTCGATCGGGCGGCTTGTAGGCGGCCGTCCTTGATCAGGGGCAGGACGGCGCGTGACAAGACCAGACGGTTTCAAACCACTTCCGGGTGGCCGAACTTGAGCAGGTTGCCGTGTGGGTCGCTCACATACAGCTCGCGCATGCCCCAGGGCCGGGACACCGGCGGGTCGATCCGGGCGCCGCGCGCGCGGAATTCTTCGTACAGCGCCTGCAGGTCGGTTGCACGCACGTAGCACGAGGTGTTCTCGGCGATATGGCGTTCGGCGCACAACCAGAAATGGATTTCGGCGCCGTCGCGCGCGACGATGGCGTAATCATTCCAACGACCCAATGGGGCGAACCCGAGCACGCGGGTGTAGAAGTCCAGCGTCTGGTCCAAGTCCAGCGAAGCCAGCACGGGAACGGTGGATTGGATGGTAGGCTTCATGGGCGCGATGATAGTTGTCGTTGCGGCCAGACCAGTGGGCTATGTCAAGACTGGCTGGATGCATTGATTTAGGTGTTGAACTCAATGAATCCACAGTCCACTTTCGTTCCTATCGCAGCCATCGTTTACGGCCTCATGCTTGCAACCATTTTTCTGATAACACGAACTGCTTCATTCAAGAAGCAGCCGCTGGAGGACCAGGAGCGAGCCCGAAAGCAATTTAGGATCGTGCAGATTGGTCTGCCCATCAGCCTGGTTGCCGCTTGGCTGTTGATTGGGGCACCCAGTGGCGTTATACAGAATCTTCCATTGTTTCTGTATTTGGCGTTGTGGCTTTTGGTTTTTTGGATTGGCTGGCGAAGCTATCGCTTGGGAATCAAGCGTGATCTTCGCCTTGTGAAGAGCAGGCTTGGAAAGCCACTCAAAAATCCGGAGGCTCTGGTCGGCACATTTGCATGCATCAACCTCGCTCTGGCAGCCTCTGTTGCCGCTTTCCTTGTTCTTGTGCCCGTGGTACGAATTCCATTTGCTATGTGGGCACCCATCGTTGCAGCCATTGCGGGGATATTCAATTTTATTGTCACTCGTGTAGAGCAAAAGAATAAGGCGTAAGTTCACATGCGAAATTTAATGCTGCGGCTTCACATCCAGGCCTCGTTGATTGCAGGCCTTCTACTTGCCCTCCCTGGTGCCGCAGCTCCGCCAGCAAACAAGTGCGTGGTTAACGGCACGGTCACGTATCAGCAGGGGGCATGTCCGTCTGACGAAGTTCGGAAACCACCCAACCTTCAAGAGCTGAACGCCGAGGAGAAGAGGCGGCGTGCGGCGGGCACGGCAACGTCTCCCGAAAAGCTTGCTCCAGTGGTTCCTGCCGTATCCGACGCATTCCGTTGCGACGGACGAAAGTACTGCTCTCAGATGAAGTCATGTGCTGAGGCAAAGTATTTTCTTGCCCACTGCCCAGGTGTGAAAATGGACGGCGACAAAAATGGCCTCCCTTGCGAGCAGCAGTGGTGTGCCCGTTAGAGCCCATGCAAGCTCGAGTGAAGGCGCGGCTTATCCCAACCCCTCCAAACACACCACCTCCCACAGGTGCCCATCCGGGTCCTGGAAGTAGCCGGCGTAGCCGCCGTAGAAGGTTGTGCCGGCGGGCTTGACGATGGTGGCGCCGGCTTGCCGGGCCTGGGCCATGACGGCGTCGACTTCCGCGTGGGTGGCCACGTTGTGGCCGATGGACAGGTTGGTGGCGCTGGGGGGGCCCAGCGGCAGGCCGGTGTCGGCGGCGAGGCTGGCGCGAGGCCAGAGCGCGAGCTTGAGGCCCGAGGCGAGTTGGAAGAAGGCGACGGCGCCGTGCTCGAACTCGGTGCCGATGATGCCCTGGGTGGGGAAGCCGAGGCCGTCGCGGTAGAAGGCGACGGCGCGCTCCAGGTTGTCCACACCCAGGGTGAGGACGGTGATGTGGGGCGTCATCCTCAGCTCTCCTTGGGCGTGTCGTCGCCGCCAAACAGGTCGCTCCACTGCTTGGCGCCGCCCGCGTCGGCGGGGCGGGCCAGGGGCACGCCCTTGGGGTATTCCTCGGCGATGCGGTCTTCCCAGTAGGTGCCGGGGTTGGGCGCGCTGCACAGGCGGCGGTACACCTCTTGCGGCACGTGTTTGTAGGCCAGCACCGTCCTGTTGTCGAAATGCAGGTCGAGTTGCTGGCCCGCCGGGTGGTAGTCGGCCTGTCGGATGCGGCCGTGGGAGAAGCGTTGGCTGGGCATGGCGTGGCCTCGCTGAAAACCGGTTGGAAGAAACGCAGGGTAAATCCAAATCGCCGCCGGCGCCCAGCTCAGCCGCCGCCCACGGCGGCCTGCACCGCCCGCGCCACCATGGGGCCAAAACGTTCGATGCTGGCCAGCGGCGCGTAGCCGTAGCCGATGACCAGGCCACGCAGGTCCTCGCGGTGCAGGCAGTAGGCGGACAGGGGCCGCACGGTCAGGCCCTGCTGGGCGATGCGCTGGGCCAGGGCGATGTCGTCGATGTGTTCGGGCAGGCGCAGGCACAGGTGCAGGCCTTGTTCGGCGCCGCCCACGTAGACGCCCCGGGCGGGGTCTTGCAGGCAGGGCGCCAGGGCCGTCACCAGCGCGGCGCGGCGCTCGGCGTAGGTCTGGCGGGCGCGGCGCAGGGCGCTGCTGAAATGGCCCATCTCGATGAACTCGGCCAGTGCGGCCTGCAGCGGCATCTGGCCGGGGCGGTTGAGGTCGTAGTGGGCCTGCTTGAAGGCCGCCACCAGGGGCTTGGGCACCACCAGGTAGCCCAGCTTGAGGCCGGGGTAGAGCACCTTGGAAAAGGTGCCCATGTAGAGCACGCGGCCGTCCTTGTCCAGGCCTTCGAGCGATGAGATGGGCGGGCCGCTGAAGCGGAATTCGCTGTCGTAGTCGTCCTCCAGGATCCAGGCCTTGTGCTGCGCGGCGCAGGCCAGCAGCTGGTGGCGCCGGCTCAGCGACATGACCGCGCCGGTGGGGTACTGGTGCGAGGGCGTGACGTAGATCAGCCGGGGCGCGTGCTGCCCGTCCACCGTGCCGGGCGCGATGCCCTGCTGGTCCACCGGCACCGCGTGCATGTTCAGGCCGGTGGCCATGAAGGCCTTGACGGCGCCCCAGTAGGCCGGGTCTTCCACCCACACGGTGTCGCCGTGGTCGGCCAGCAGCTGGGCGCACAGCTCGAGCGACTGCTGCGTGCCGCTGGTGATGACGACCTGGTCGGCGTCGAGCTGCACGCTGCGGAACACGCGCAGGTAGTCGGCCACCGCGCGGCGCAGCGGCGCGTAGCCGCCCGAGTCGTTGTAGTCCAGCATCTCCGGGTAGGTCATGCGCCAGTGCTTGTTCTGCAGGCGCTGCCACAGGGCCACGGGGAAGGCGCTGAAGTCGGCGATGCCGGGCGTGAAAGGCTGCACCTCCAGCTGCGTGGCGCAGAACGTGCTTGCCAGGGCCTCGCCCCGGCGCGACAGTTGGCCCGACTGCTGCAGCGACACCGAGGCCGGGCGCGGCGAGGCCTTGGGCACGCTGTCGTTGACGTAGGTGCCGCTGCCCACCTGGCTGACGAGGTAGCCCTCGACCGTGAGCTGGTTGATGGCGGCCACCACCGTGTTGCGCGAGAGCTGCAGGTCTTGCGCGAGGTCGCGGCTGGAGGGCAGGCGTTCGCCGGCGGCGAGCTTGCCGTCGAGCAGCGCGCGGCGCAGCGACTCGTAGAGCTGGCGGTGCAGGGGCAGCGCGTCCTGCTGGGCCAGGCGCGTCATTTCGGACAGGAGGAATTCGGACAACATGGCGGTGAACAACCCGGTGATGGCGCTGGGGGCCCCGGGTTTACCCCGAGGATTGGCACCATGGCCTTGCCCCAACTGGCTCCCATTGTGATCCAATTTCGAAACACAATGTCTTAACGAAACGGAGTTTTCAGATGACAGCAATCCCCGGCATGGTCTGGCTGCCCGCCGACCACCGCTTGTTGGGCGACCACGGCCACCAGATGCCTTACCTGCTGCTCGGCGACAAGTACGCCCGGGCCGTCAAGGTGGGCGCGCAGGCCCAACCCGTCATGTTCCCGCTGGCCGACGCCGCCCAGGTGGACGAGCTGCTGGCGCTGGTGGACGGTGTCATGCTGACCGGCTCGCCCTCCAACGTCCACCCCTCGCACTTCGACGAGCCGGTGGCCGATCCCTCGCTGCCGCTGGACCCCGAGCGCGACTCGCTCACGCTGACCCTGGTGCGGGCCTGCGTGGCCCAGGGCGTGCCGCTGCTGGGCGTGTGCCGGGGCTTCCAGGAAATCAACGTCGCCATGGGCGGCAGCCTCTACCAGCAGGTGCAGAACGTGCCCGGCCGCATGGACCACCGCGAGCCCGGCGGCGCGCCCGCCGACGAGCAGTACGCGCCCCGGCACGCCATCCACCTCGAGCCCGGCAGCGTGTTCGCCCGCTGGGCCGGGGCCGACTCCGTCCAGGTCAACTCGCTGCACGGCCAGGGGGTCAACCGCCTGGCCGACGGCCTGCGCGCCCTGGCCCGCGCGCCCGACGGCCAGATCGAGGCCTTCGAGGTGGTGGGCGCGCGCCGCTTTGCCTACGCGGTGCAGTTCCACCCCGAATGGCGCTGCTGGGAGAACCCTTTTTACGGCGCCATCTTCCGCGCCTTTGGCGATGCCGTGCGCGAACGCCGCGCCGACCGGCTGGGCCTGCCCAGCGCCGCCTGATTGCCCAACGACCCCGAGAACCAGAACATGAACGCAGCGACCTCCCTCAACTCCTTCAACGACCTGGAGCATTGGCTCAACGACCGCCGTGTCACCGAAGTCGAGTGCCTGGTGCCCGACTTGACCGGCGTGGCCCGCGGCAAGATCCTGCCGCGCGAGAAGTTCACCGAGGACCGTGGCATGCGCCTGCCGCAGGCCATCGTGGCCATGGGCGTGACCGGCGAATTCCCCGAGAGCGGCCCCTACTACGACGTGATCGACCCGACCGACCGCGACATGCAGCTGCGGCCCGACCCCAGCACCGTGCGCATCGTGCCCTGGGCCACCGACCCGACCGCGCAGGTCATCCACGACTGCTTCGACAACAACGGCAAGCTCGTGCCCTTCGCGCCGCGCAGCGTGCTGCGCCACGTGTGCGAGCTCTACGACGAGATGGGTCTGTCGCCGGTGGTGGCGCCCGAGCTCGAGTTCTACCTGACCGCGCGCAACACCGACCCCAACACGCTGCTCAAGCCGCCCATCGGCCGCAGCGGCCGCGCCGAGACCTCGCGCCAGGCCTACAGCATCGACGCGGTGAACGAGTTCGATCCGCTGTTCGAGGAGATCTACGACTACTGCGAAAAGATGGAGCTCAACGTGGACACGCTGATCCACGAGGTGGGCGCCGGGCAGATGGAGATCAACTTCTTCCACGCCCACCCGCTGGGTCTGGCCGACGAGGTCTTCTTCTTCAAGCGCACCGTGCGCGAGGCCGCGCTGCGCCACGACATGTACGCCACCTTCATGGCCAAGCCCATCGCCGGCGAGCCGGGCAGCGCTATGCACGTGCACCAGAGCATCGTCAACAAGAAGACCGGCAAGAACATCTTCAGCAACCCCGACGGCAGCGCTTCGGAAGCCTTCTTCCACTACATCGGCGGCCTGCAGCGCTACATCCCGGCGGCCATGGTGCTGGTTGCGCCCTACGTCAACAGCTACCGCCGCCTGAGCCGCCACACGGCCGCGCCCATCAACATCGAGTGGGGCCACGACAACCGCACCGTGGGCATCCGCTCGCCCATCTCGTCGCCCGAGGCGCGCCGGGTCGAGAACCGCGTGATCGGCGCCGACGCCAACCCCTACGTGGCCATGGCCATGACCCTGGCCTGCGGTTACCTGGGGCTGAAGAACAAGATCGCGCCCAAGTCCGAGATGAAGGGCGACGCCTACCTGGCGCCCTACTCGCTGCCGCGCAGCCTGGGCGAGGCGCTGGACTGGCTGCGCCGCGAGACCGACCTGCACGACGTGCTGGGCAAGGAGTTCGTGACCATCTACACCGAGATCAAGGAACTCGAATTCGAGGAGTTCATGAAGGTGATCTCGCCCTGGGAGCGCGAGCACCTGCTCCTGCACGTCTGAAGCCACCGCCGATCAAGAGAACGCCATGAACGCACCGATCAAGCCCGAACACCTGAGCACCCGCGAGATCCAGTCGCTGGACAGCGCGCACTTCATCCACCCCTTCACCGACCACGGCGACCTGGCCACGCGCGGTGCGCGGGTCATCACCAAGGCGGACAACATCTACGTCTGGGATTCGGAGGGGAACAAGATCCTGGACGCCATGAGCGGGCTGTGGTGTGTCAACGCCGGCTACGGCCGCCAGGAACTGGCCGACGCCGCGCACCGGCAGATGATGACGCTGCCCTTCTACAACAGCTTCTTCCAGACCACCAACGTGCCGGCGGTGCAGCTCGCCACCAAGCTGGCGTCGTTGGCGCCCACGGTGGGCGGGCGCAGCTTCCAGCACGTGTTCTATTCGAGCAGCGGCAGCGAGAGCAACGATTCCAACGTGCGCATGGTGCGCCGCTACTGGGACCTGATGGGCCAGCCGCAGCGCAAGGTCATCATCAGCCGCCACAACGCCTACCACGGCTCCACCATGGCCGGCGCCTCGCTGGGCGGCATGAGCGGCATGCACGCGCAGGGCGACCTGCCCATCCCCAACATCACCCACATCGAGCAGCCCTACTTCTTCGAGAACGCGCTGCCCGGTGAAAGCCAGGCCGATTTCGGCGTGCGCGCGGCCGGCTGGTTGGAGGCCAAGATCCTGGAGATCGGCGCCGACAAGGTGGCCGCCTTCATCGCCGAGCCGGTGCAGGGTGCCGGCGGCGTGATCATCCCGCCCGACACCTACTGGCCCGAGATCCAGCGCATCGTTGACAAGCACGGCATCCTGCTGATCTCCGACGAGGTGATCTGCGCCTTCGGCCGCCTGGGCCACTGGTTCGCCTACGAGAAGTTCGGCTACCGCCCCGACCTGGTGACCTTCGCCAAGGCCGTCACCAGCGGCTACGTGCCGCTGGGCGGCGTCATGGTGGGCGACCGCGTGGCCAAGGTGCTGATCGAGCAGGGCGGCGAGTTCAACCACGGCTACACCTACAGCGGCCACCCGGTGGCCTGCGCGGTGGCGCTGGCCAACATCGAGCTGATGGAACGCGAGAACCTGGTCGGCCGCGTCAAGGACGACATCGGCCCTTACCTGGCCAAGCGTTTCGCCGAACTGGCCGATCACCCGCTGGTGGGCGTGGCCGAGACCTGCGGTTTTGTCGCCGGCCTGGTGCTGGTCAAGGACAAGGCCACCCAGCAGATGTTCGACCCGGCGCTGTCGGTGGGCATGGTCTGCCGCAAGCACTGCTTCGGCAACGGCCTGATCATGCGCGCCGTGGGCGACCGCATGATCATCGCCCCGCCGCTGGTCATGACCCATGCCCAGATCGATGAAATGATGGATTTGATCAAGCGTTGCCTGGACGCGACGCTGGTGGAAGTGCGGGCCAAGGGCTGGCTGGCATAAGCCTTGCGATTCCAGGGCAGGCAAATAAAGTCAATTAGGATGCCTGTTTCTCTGTCATTTCCCCGTACAGGCGCCGACGGGCGGTGTCGACTGCGGGGGTTTTCAACTTTCTGGAGCATCAAGATGCGCAAAGTGTCCAAGTCTTGGGGTGTGGTCAAAGCCTTGACCATCGGTCTGTTGGCGGCCGGTCTGGCCGGTGGGGCGGTGGCCCAGGATTCGAAGGTGCTCAACGTCTACAACTGGTCCGACTACATCGGCCCGGATGTGTTGAAGAACTTCGAGAAGGAAACGGGCATCAAGGTCCGCTACGACAACTTCGACAGCAACGAAATCCTGCACGCCAAGCTGGTGGCGGGCAAGACCGGCTACGACATCGTCGTGCCCTCGTCCAACTGGGCCGCGCTGCAGATCGCCGGTGGCCTGTTCCAGAAGCTGGACAAGTCCAAGCTGCCCAACCTCAAGAATCTGGACCCCGACATCCAGGCCCAGCTGGCCAAGGTCGACCCCGGCAACGACCACCTGGTGAACTGGCTGTGGGGCTACACCACGGTGGGCATCAACACCGACAAGGTCAAGGCCGCGCTGGGCAGCGAGCCCATGCCCGACAACGTGTGGGAACTGGCCTTCAACCCCAAGTACGTGAGCAAGCTCAAGTCCTGCGGCGTGAGCATGCTGGACGCCGGCTCCGAGATCCTGCCGGCCGTGTTGCACTACATGGGCAAGGACGCCTACAGCACCAACCAGGCCGACTACACCGCCGCCGCCGCCGTGCTCAAGGCCGTGCGCCCCTCGGTCACGCTGTTCAGCTCCTCGGGCTACATCAACGACATGGTCAGCGGCTCGGTCTGCCTGGCCGTGGGCTGGTCGGGCGACATCTCGATCGCACGCCAGCGTGCCATCGACACCAAGACCGGCCAGAAGATCGAGGCCCTGGTGCCCAAGAACGGCGGCCTGATCTTCTTCGACTCCATGGCCATCCCCAAGGACGCGGCCAACGTGGCCAACGCCCACGCCTTCATGAACTACATCATGCGCCCCGAGGTGCATGCCTCGTTGACCAACCAGGTCTTCTACGCCAACCCCAACAAGGAAGCGCGCAAGTTCGTGGTGCCCGAGGTGGCCAACAACCCGGCCGTCTTCCCCAACAGCGAACAGATGAAGACCATGATCGCGCCCAAGGCGCTGGGCAACGACATCCGCCGCCTGCAGACCCGCATCTTCACGCAGTTCAAGACGGGCCGGTAAACGGCCGCCCCCCGCGCCGCCTTCGGCGTCACCCCCCTGAAGGGGGCAACGCGAGCGGACCAGCAGAGCCGGCTCCGCCGCGTTCCCGGCTTGAGGGGCTGGCGCTCGCGCCGGGCTTGATTTTCAGCAGACCCAACGAGGAATCACGCATCTTGGCAACCAACGGAAACCACAAGCCCGGCGCAGGGGGAACTGCGACGACCGGGCAGCCTTTCCTGCGCATACAGCAGGTGGTCAAGCAGTTTGGCGACGCGGTGGCGGTGGACGGTGTGACGCTGGACATCGCCAAGGGCGAGATCTTCGCCCTGCTGGGCTCGTCGGGCTGCGGCAAGTCCACCCTGCTGCGCATGCTGGCCGGCTTCGAGACACCGACCTCGGGCCAGATCCTGCTGCAGGGCCAGGACCTGGTGCGCCTGCCGCCCAACGAGCGGCCGGTGAACATGATGTTCCAGAGCTACGCGCTGTTCCCGCACATGACGGTGTGGGACAACGTGGCCTTTGGCCTGCGCCGCGACGGCCTGCCCAAGGACGAGATCGCGGCCCAGGTCGACAAGATGCTGGCCCTGGTGCAGCTCACCCCCTACGCCAAGCGCAAGCCGCACCAGCTCTCGGGCGGGCAGCAGCAGCGCGTGGCGCTGGCGCGCAGCCTGGCCAAGAAGCCGCAGCTCCTGCTGCTCGACGAGCCGCTGGGCGCGCTTGACAAAAAGCTGCGCGAACGCACGCAGCTGGAGCTGGTGGACATCATCCACCAAGTGGGCGTGACCTGCGTGATGGTCACCCACGATCAGGAAGAGGCCATGACCATGGCCTCGCGCATCGGTGTCATGAGCCACGGCCAGATCCTGCAGGTCGGCCGCCCGGGCGACATCTACGAGACGCCCAACTGCAAGTTCGTCGCCGACTTCATCGGCAGCGTCAACCTGTTCAAGGGCCGCCTGACGGTGGACGAGCCCGACCACGTGGTGATCGACTCGCCCGAGTGCCGCCACTACGTGAGCCACGGCATCACCGGCACCCTGGGCATGGACGCCTATGTGGCCGTGCGGCCCGAGAAGATCGGCATCCAGGCCGATGCGCCCACGGCGGCCGACTACGACAACGCGGCTGAGCTGGGCTTCAACTGCGCGCGCGGCACCATCCGTGGCCTGGCCTACCTGGGCAGCTCCACCACCTACCACGTGGCCCTGGCCTCCGGCATGGTGGTCAAGATCACCAAGGCCAACGACGCCCGCCACGACGAGGTCCGGCTGGCGCAGGGCGACACCGTGCACGTCTGGTGGTGGGGCTCCGACGTGGTCGTGCTGACCCAGTGACGTCATGAGTGCCACCCCCGTTTCCCGCCGCCCCGCCGGCCACTGGTCCGACCGCGTGGTCGCGCGCCTGGGACGCAAGTTCGTCATCGGCGTGCCCATGGTGTTCCTGCTTGCGGTCTTCGCGCTGCCCTTCCTGGTGGTGTTCAAGATCAGCGTGTCCGAGACCGATGGCGTGCGCTTCGTCGACCTGCTGACCTGGACCGAGGGCGTGCTGCAGCTCAAGGTGCGCTTCAGCAACTACCTCTACATCCTGTTCGAGGACGACCTCTACCTGCAGGCCTACCTGTCCTCCATCAAGTACGCCGCGCTGACCACCGCGATCTGCCTGTTCATCGGCTACCCCTTCGCCTACTTCATGGCGCGCAGCCGGCCCGAGATCCGGCCCGGCCTGCTGATGCTGGTGATGCTGCCCTTCTGGACCTCCTTCCTGCTGCGTGTCTACGCCTGGAAGATGCTGCTGGCCGACAACGGCGTGTTCAACAACATCGCCATCGCCCTGGGCCTGCTCGACGAGCCGCTCAAGATGATGAACACGCCCTTCTCGCTGACGCTGGGCATGGTCTACACCTACCTTCCCTTCATGGTGCTGCCGCTCTACGCCAACCTGGTGAAGATGGACATCCGCCTGCTCGAAGCGGCGCGCGACCTCGGCGCCACGCCCTGGCAGGCCTTCTGGCGCATCACCGTGCCGCTGTCGCGTGGCGGCATCTTCGCCGGCGCCCTGCTGGTGTTCATTCCCTGCGTCGGCGAGTTCGTGATTCCTGAGCTGCTCGGCGGCCCGCAGACGCTGATGATTGGGCGCGTGTTGTGGGACGAGTTCTTCGCCAACAACGACTGGCCCATGGCCGCCAGCGTGGCCGTGGTCATGGTGCTGCTCATCATCGTGCCACTGGCGCTGTTCAACCGTTACCAGGCCGAGCAGGCCAGCGGGGGCAAGGCATGAAAAACCCGGCCGGCGAGTTCACCTCCAGGGTCTGGCTGATCGCCAGCTTCCTGTTCCTCTACCTGCCCATCGTCACGCTGATCGTGCTGAGCTTCAACGCCAGCCCGCTGGTGACCACCTGGGCCGGCTTCTCCTTCAAGTGGTACGGCGAACTGGTGCGCGACAGCGTGATCATCGAAGGCTTCGTGCTGTCGCTCAAGATCGCGCTGATGACCGCCACCGCGTCGGTGATCCTGGGCACCTTCGCGGCCGTGGCCCTGACCAAGTTCCCGCGCTTCACCGGGCGCACCTTCTTCTCGGGCATGGTCAACTCGCCGCTGGTCATGCCCGAGGTCATCATCGGCCTGTCGCTGCTGCTGATGCTGGTCTCGCTGCAGCGCCTGACGGAGGACACCTTCGGCGTCGGCTTCCCCGAGCGCGGCACCCTCACCATCTGGATCGGCCACACCCTGCTGGGCATGGCCTACGCCACCGTGGTGGTCACCTCGCGCCTGCGTGAGATGAACCCCCAGCTCGAAGAAGCCGCGCTGGACCTGGGGGCCAAGCCCTGGCAGGTGTTCTTCCTGGTCACGCTGCCGCTGATCTCGCAGTCCCTGGCCTCGGCCTGGCTGCTGTCCTTCACGCTCTCGCTCGACGACGTGGTGCTGTCCGCCTTCCTGTCGGGCCCGGGGTCCACCACGCTGCCGATCGCCATCTTCAGCCGCGCGCGGCTGGGCCTCAATCCCACGGTGAACGCCGTGGCCACGCTCACGGTGCTGTTCGTCAGCATCGGCGTGGTCGCCGCCAGCCTGTGGATGGCGCGCGTGGAGCGCCGGCGGGCGCGCGAGATGGCCGCGGCCGTCAAGAACTGATTTCAACAACAACGACCACACCACCTGGAGAAGCCCATGAGAATGAACAAGAAGACCTTGCTGATCGCCATGGCCACCGCCATGCCCTGGCTGAGCGCCCACGCCCAGAGCAACGCCGAACTGCTGCAGCAGATCCAGGCACTGCAGGCCCAGCTGCAGGCGCTCCAGGCCAAGGTCGAACAGGTCAGCCAGAACGCGGCCAACGATTCGCAGGCCGTCACCCGCATCCAGCAGCAGCTGGACGTGGCCGATGACAACGCGCTGCTCACCGGCATGAAGGGCCTGAGCATCAAGGCCGTGATCGACCCCACCTTCATCAGCACCCAGCGTGCGCGCGAGTCCGACTTCGTGCTCATGCGCGACAACGACCGCTTCAGCTTCTTCGACTCGGCCTACATCGGCACGCCCATGATCGAGTTCGGCAAGGAAACCGAGGACGGCACGCAGTGGAAGCTGCGCCTGACCCCCAAGAGCGCGGCCGGCCTGGTGCATGAAGCTTCGGTGTCCGTGCCCCTGGACCCCAACGGCAAGACCCGTCTCAACGGCGGCCTGATCCCCGATTTCAGCGGCTACGAATCGTCCTTCGGGCACGAGAACCCGTTGGTCACCCACAACCTCCTGTTCGACTTCAGCGCCGCCAGCAACTACACCGGCGCCGGCATGTCCTACGAAATCGGCAAGATGACCACCAAGTGGGTGGTGGGCAACATCGACGGCAAGCGCGGCAAGGCCCCGGGCTTTGCCTACCGCGCCGACTGGGAGCTGAGCGAATTCGCGGGCGTGGGCTTTTCGGGCGTGCACGGCAAGGACGGCCGCGAGAACGGCAACAACCGCTTCGACCTGATCGAGGTCGATGGTTTCCACGAGCGTGGCGACTGGCTGTACCGCGCCCAGGGCACCATCGGCCGCTACAAGAACGGCGGCTCCAACGGCGATGCGCGCTGGTGGGGCCTGTCGGGCCTGGCCGGCTACAAGATCACGCCCCGCCTGCAGGCCCTGGTGCGGCTGGACTACCTGAACAACAGCAAGAACGGCGGCGGCATCTACGGCGCCTCGCTGGCGGACAACGGTACCGGCACCTACCTGGACAGCGTCAACGGCTTCGGTCCCAGCATCGACAACAGCACCGGCATGGCCATCGACCCCAGCCGCGGCAGCAACCGCTATGCCCTGTCCACCGGCCTGAACTACCTGATCAACGACAACACCTCGGTCAAGTTCGAGGTGCGCTTCGACCGCTCCAGCGGCAACGTCTTCCTCGACAGCAAGAGCGGCCTCTACAAGAAGAGCAACGTGCTGTTCGGCGGCGCCCTGGTGTTCCACTTCTGACGACCCACAGGCGTCTGGCCTGAGTCGAGCGGGGCGGCCTCTGTGCCGCCCCGTTCGCATTTCAGGGGGCCGATGGTGCCACTTGCCGCCCGCGCCGGGCGTCCACTTGCCGGCCTGGCTTGACCTCCACCCACCCAACACCGAGACTTTCCCGATGATTTCCCCGCTCACCGACCAGACCATCGCCTTCGATGGCCGCGCCCTCATCAACGGCGAACGTGTGGCCGCGCGCAGCGGCGCCGTGTTCGACTGCCTGTCCCCCGTCGATGGCCGCCTGCTGACCCAGGTGGCGCGCTGCGCCGAGGCCGACATCGACGCCGCCGTGGCCGCCGCCCGCGCCGCCTTCGAGGACCGCCGCTGGGCCGGCTTGGCGCCCGCGCAGCGCAAGCGCGTGATGATCAAGTTCGCCGACCAGCTGCTGGCCCACGCCGACGAACTCGCGCTGACCGAAACCCTGGACATGGGCAAGCCCATCCAGTACGCCAGGAGCGTTGACGTGAACAGCGCCGCCAACTGCCTGCGCTGGTACGGCGAGGCGGTCGACAAGGTCTACGACGAGATCGCGCCCACGGCCGACACCGCGCTGGCCTTGATCACCCGCCAGCCGGTGGGCGTGGTGGGGGTCATCGTGCCCTGGAACTACCCCATGATCATGGCCGCCTGGAAGATCGCGCCGGCCCTGGCCGCGGGCAACTCGGTGGTGCTCAAGCCGAGCGAGAAATCGCCCCTGACCGCGCTGCGCCTTGCCGAACTGGCGCTGGCCGCCGGCATCCCGCCCGGGGTGTTCAACGTCGTGCCCGGCTTCGGCCCCGAGGCCGGCAGCCCGCTGGCCCTGCACATGGACGTCGACTGC
The DNA here is from genome assembly GCF_038440225.1 of Hydrogenophaga sp. OTU3427. Lineage (NCBI taxonomy): Bacteria > Pseudomonadati > Pseudomonadota > Betaproteobacteria > Burkholderiales > Comamonadaceae > Hydrogenophaga > Hydrogenophaga sp. OTU3427. Next base: position 117,062 of record NZ_JASATI010000011.1, read on the forward strand.
ATCGCCTTCACCGGCAGCACCCGCGTGGGCAAGCAGATCCACGTCATGGCCGGCCAGAGCAACCTCAAGCGGGCCTGGACCGAACTCGGCGGCAAGTCGCCCAACATCGTCTTCGCCGACTGCCCCGACCTCGACCGGGCCGTGGAAGCCGCCGTGGGCAGCATCTTCTTCAACCAGGGCGAAAGCTGCAACGCGCCCTCGCGCCTGTTCGTGGAGGACAGCATCAAGGACCGCTTCCTGGAAAAGGCCCTGGCCCTGGTGCCCCGGTACCAGCCGGCCAACCCGCTGGACAAGCACACCGTGATGGGTGCCGTGGTCGATCAGACCCAGCTCAACACCGTGCTGCGCTACATCGAAAGCGGCAAGCAGGAGGGCGCGAAGCTGCTGGCCGGCGGCGCGCAGGCCTTGCTGGACAGCGGCGGCTGCTACGTCCAGCCCACCGTCTTCGACGGCGTGCGCAACGACATGACCATCGCCCGGGAGGAAATCTTCGGCCCGGTGCTGTCGGTGCTGAGCTTCAGCGACGCCGCCGAGGTGGTGAAACAGGCCAACAGCAGCGTGTACGGCCTGCAGGCGGCGGTGTGGACACGCGACATCAACAAGGCCCACGGCATCGCCCGTGCGCTGCGCGCCGGCACCGTGCATGTGAACCAGTACGACGAAGACGACATCACCGTGCCGTTTGGCGGCTTCAAGCAGAGCGGCGTGGGCCGCGACAAATCGCTGCACGCCTTCGACAAGTACACCGAAACCAAGACCACCTGGATACGGATCGACAGTCCGGTCTGATTTTTTCTGGAGACCACATGAACACCCTCACCGACCTCAAGACCGGCCACACCAACGCCGAATGGCATGCCCGCCGTCAAGCCGCCACGCCACGTGGCGTCGCCGTCATGGGCGATTTCTTCATCGACAAGGCCAAGAACGCCGAGTTCTGGGACATCGAAGGCCGCCGCTTCATCGACTTCGCCGGTGGCATCGCGGTGCTCAACACCGGCCACGTGCATCCCCGGGTGCAGGCCGCCATCGCGGCCCAGCTGCAGCGCTTCACCCACAGCTGCTACCAGGTCGTGCCCTACGCCGAGTACGTGACCCTGGCCGAACGCCTCAATGCCCTCGTGCCCATCGCCGGACCCAGGAAGACCGCGTTTTTCTCCACCGGCGCCGAGGCCATCGAGAACGCCATCAAGATCGCACGCGCCGCCACCAAACGCAGCGGCGTGATCGCCTTCGGTGGCGCCTTCCACGGCCGCAGCCTGTTCTCGGTCGCGCTGACCGGCAAGGTCCAGCCCTACAAGGCGGGCTTCGGGCCCTTCCCGCCCGAGATCTACCACGTGCCTTTCCCGGCCCAGGGGGCGTCGCTGGACGAGACGAAACACGCGATGGAGCAGCTCTTCAAGTGCGACATCGAACCCAGCCGCGTGGCGGCCATCGTGTTCGAGCCGGTGCAGGGCGAGGGCGGCTTCAACGTCATCCAGGCCGAGGCCCTGCAATGGCTGCGCGCCCTGTGTGACCAGCACGGCATCCTCATGATCGCCGACGAGGTGCAGACCGGCTTTGCCCGCACCGGCAAGATGTTCGCGATGGAGCACTTCGGTGTGTCGCCCGACCTCATGACCCTGGCCAAGAGCCTGGCCGGTGGCACCACCCTGTCGGCCGTGGTGGGACGTGCCGAGGTGATGGACGCACCCGCCCCCGGTGGCCTGGGCGGCACCTACGCCGGCCACCCGCTGGCCGTGGCCGCTGCCCACGCGGTGCTGGACGTGATGGCCGAGGAACAGCTGCCCGAGCGCGCGCAACGGCTGGGTGGCCAGCTCGTGGCCCACCTGCGGGCGGCCAAGCCCCGCTACGCCCAGCTGGGCGATGTGCGTGGCCTGGGCGCCATGGTGGCCTGCGAGTTCGTGGACCCCGCCACCGGCGCGCCCGACGCCGACCTGACCAAGCGGGTCCAGGCCGCCGCCTTGCAGCGTGGCTTGCTGCTGCTGACCTGCGGTGTGTATGGCAACGTGATCCGTTTCCTGTTCCCGCTCACCATCGAGGACACGCTGTTCACCGAGGCCCTGGGCGTGATCGATGCCGCCCTGGCCGACGTGCTGAGCGCATGATCTCGGCGGCCATCGAGCGCCTGACGGCGCAAGGCATCCACTCGGTGCTGGCCCAGTTCACCGACCTGCACGGGGTTCCGAAGGGCAAGCTGGTGCCGCTGGCCTTGCTGGATGAGTGGGTGCACAGCGGCGCCGGTTTTGCCGGCCCCAGCATCTGGGGCACGGGCCTGCCGCGCATGGGCGCGCGCAGCGAATACTTTGGCCGCGTGGTGCTGGACAGCCTGCGGCCCCTGCCCTTCATGCCAGGCGTGGCCCATGCCGTGTGTGATGGCTTCGCGGGCGGCGAGCCGCTGGACACCTGCCCGCGCCAGGTGCTCAAGCGCCAGCTCGCGCGGGCCGCCGACCGTGGCCTGAGGTTGTGGGTGGGCATCGAGCCCGAGTTCTTCCTGCTGCGCCGCGACGCCCAGGGCCATTGGGTGGCCGGCGACGGCCAGGACACCCTGGACAAGCCCTCCTACGACCTCAAGGCCATCCACCGCCAGCGCGATGTCCTTGACGACATGCGCGCCACGCTCACCGCCCTGGGCTTCGAGCTGCAGCAGATGGACCACGAGGACGCCAACGGCCAGTACGAGATCAACTACCGCTTCGATGAGGCCCTGGCGGCGGCCGACCGCTTCCAGCTGTTCCAGCTCAGCGCCCACGCGGTGGCCGAGCGCCACGGCTTTGTCTACAGCGGCATGCCCAAGCCCCTGGCCGGCGCGCCCGGCAGCGGCCTGCATTTCCACCTGAGCCTGACCGACGCGCAGGGCCGCGCCGTGTTCGCCGATGCCGGCGGCCCCATGGGCCTGAGCGCGGCTGGCCAGCGCTTTGCCGCCGGCCTGCTGCGGCACGCCGACGCCCTGGCGGCGCTGTGTGCCCCCACGGTCAACAGCTACAAGCGCCTGGCGGCCAGCCGCAGCGCCTCGGGCACCACCTGGGCGCCGGTGTGGAAGGCGGTGGGCGACAACAACCGCACCTGCCTGCTGCGCACCGTGGCCGGCCGGCTGGAGTGGCGCCTGCCCGACCCGTCGTGCAACGTCTACATCGCCATCGCCGCCACGCTGGCGGCGGGCCTGGCCGGGCTGGAGGGTGGCCTGGCCACGCCCGTGCCCTGTGAAGACGACTTGTACGAACGCCAGGCCAGCGGCTTGCCCATGCCGCCCCGCCTGCCGCGCGACCTGTGCGCCGCGCTGGAGGCCCTGCAGGCCGACACGCGCCTGCGCGCCGACCTGGGCGAGGCCTTCTGTGCCCAGTTCCTGCGGCTCAAGTGGGCCGAGTGGGACGCCTGGGCCAGCGCCGTGACCGACTGGGAACTGGCCCGCTACGCGGGCTGACGCAGCGCCAGCGTGTGCTCGGCCGGCACGCCGGGCAGCGGCTCCCAGTGCGCCACCAGCAACCAGCGTGGAGGGACTTGCCGGGCCGCGCCGTCCATGGCCGCCAGCAGGTAGCGGATGGACGGCGTGTCCAGCCCGGCCATGGGCTCGTCGATCAGCGTGAGCACCGCGCCAGAGGCCAGCGCTGCCGTCAGCCAGACCTTGCGCCGCCCGCCGGTGGACAGGGCGAAGAAGGGTTTGCCGATGTGCTCGCGCAGCGACAGGCCGTCGATGTGGGCCTGCGCGGCGGCCTCGTCCCAGGCTGGCCAGCGTTGCGCCTGGGCCAGCAGGTAGGCGCTGGCCACGGTGTCGTCGGGCGCGGCGCGCGGGTCCTGCCAGAACACCTGGCCCGGGGCCAGCGGCGCGCCGTCGAGGCTCACTGCCCCACGGCCATGGAGTTCGCCGGCGAGCAGGCGCAGCAAGGTGGTCTTGCCGCTGCTTTCATCGCCACACAACACACTCAGGCCCGGCGCCAGACGCGCCGACCAGTCCTGGAAGACCGGTGCCTGTTGCGGGTAGCCGAAATGGAGGTCTGAAATCTGCAGCATGGGGCCACATTGTGTGGCAGCGCCGGTCACACCAGGCTGGCCCACTGCCAGAGCGCAAAAGCGGCCAACAGGGCGGCCGAGCCGCGGTTGATCCACAGGCGCCAGCGGGCGTTGAAGCGTTGCCGCCAGCGTGCCACGCCCGCCGAAAGGGCCAGCCACCACAGGGCCGACCCCACCAGCACGCCGGCCACCATGGGCCAGGGCGACACCGGTCCCAGCGCGCCGCCGGCCAGGGCGCCGAACACGGCGATGAAGGACACGATGGTGGCCGGGTTGGACAGGGTCAGCACGAAGGTGCCGGCCAGGCAGCGCAGCAGGTCGCCGCCGCTGGGCGTGTGGGCCGCCGTGGTGGCCAGCGGCGCGCGCCAGGTGCGCCAGGCCAGCCACAGCAGCAGGGCGCCGCCGCCCAGGGCCAGGGGCACGCGCGCGCCCACCAGCGCGGCGATCACCCAGCTCACGCCCCAGGCCCCGATGGCGCCATAGACGGTGTCGGCCAGGGCCGCGCCCAGGCCGGTGGCCAGACCGGCGGCCATGCCCCGGTCCAGCGTGCGCTGGATGGTCAGCAGGCCAATGGGCCCCACGGGGGCGGCGATCGACAGGCCGACCAGCACGGCCTTGAGAAACAGAAACAGCGTGGGTGTGTCCATGCCGCCAGTGTAGGCAGGCGCGGGAATGGCCCAGGCCCTTGGTGTTTGCCCCATGGCCCAGGGGTGGGTCCTCCGCTAAGGTGCTATTTTTGACATGTCGCTGTTTTTTCCTCTGGAGACGCACTTGAAATTCCGTTTGCACCTGGCCGCCGCGGCCACCGCCCTGTTCCTGGTCGCCTGCGGTGGTGGCGATCCCGCCATCACCTCCGTCAAGGTCATGGGCGACAGCCTGGCCGACAGCGGCACCTTCGGCCTGAAGTTCACCGTGCAGGGCACGGCGGCCACGGGCAGCGGTTCCACGCCGATCTGGCCCGAGCTGGTGGCCCATGGCGTGGGGGTCGACGGCCCGTGTGCCTTCTACCGCTTCACCGGCACCTCCTTCAACACCAGCACCGGCTGTACCAACTACGCCATCGGCGGCGGGCGCATCAACAACGCGTCCAACGCGCAAGACCCCCGCTCCATCACCCTGCAGCTGCAGCAGGCGGCCCAGGTGCACGGCAGCTACAAGAGCACCGACCTGCTGTTGATCGACGGCGGGGGCAACGATGCCGCCGACCTGGCAGGGGCCTACCTGGGCGCCACCAGCGAGGCCGGCCTGCTGGCCTACCGCAACCTCCTGACCACGGTTCTGACGGCGGTGCAGGTCGACACCCTGTTGGGGCTGGCCAATGGCACGGCACTGGCTGGCGGCGCCTACATGCAGGCCCTGGCCGACCGCTTCTTTGACAACATCAAGGCATCGGCGCTGGACAAGGGGGCGAGCAAGGTGGTGGTCCTGAACATGCCCGACATCACCCTGACGCCCCGGTTTGGCGCCGTGCTGGGTGCCATTGCACAGACGGCGGGCGCCGCCCAGGCCCAGCAGGCCCAGGCCTTGTTCAGGCAGTGGATCGCTGCCTTCAACACCCAGCTGGCGGCCCGCTCCGCCGGCAACGACAAGGTCGCCGTCGTCGACTTCTATGCCGCGTTGTCCGATCAGGTGAGCCGCCCGGCCGCCTATGGGTTGAGCAATGTGACCGCCACCGCCTGTCCCGTCACGGGGGTCGGCAGCGACGGCCTGCCGAGCTACACCTTCGCCACCTGCACGGCCACCAGTCTCTCGGCCAACCCGCCGGCCGGCGTCAGCGGTGGTGCCAACTGGTGGAAGTCCTACCTCTTCTCCGACAGCTTCCACCCCACGCCCTACGGGCACGAGCTGCTGGCCAACGCGGTGTCCGCCGCCGTGCGCGCGAGGAACTGGAACTGATCAGCTTTCCACCGCGTCGGAATGCGACCCGCGACGCATGAAGCGGTCAAACCGGGGGACACCGCCGGGCCGGCTCTGCCGGACGGCTGGTGTCGCCCCTTGAGGGGGTGCGGCCACGCGCAGCGGGCAAGCGACGGGGTGGCCTGTTTCAGGCCGCCAGCGGGTAGTCGGTGTAACCCTGGGCGCCGCCGCCGTACAGCGTGGCGCGCTGCAGCTCGTTGAGCGGCAGGGCCTCGCGCAGGCGGCGCGTGAGGTCGGGGTTGGCGATGAAGCCGCGGCCAAACGCGACCAGGTCGGCGCCGTTGTCCAGGGCCTGCTGCGCCAGCTCGGCGCTGTAGCCGTTGTTCACCATCCAGGCACCGCGGCCACCGGCGTCGCGGTAGGCCGCGCGCAGGGCGGCGTAGTCGAACGGGTGCTCGCCTTGCTGGTGGTCGCGCGCGCCGCCGGTCTGGCCTTCGACCACATGCAGATAGGCCAGGCCCAGGGGGGCGAGCTGGCGCGCCACGTGCTCGAACAGCGGCTGCGGATCGCGGTCGCTGGCGTCGTTGGACGGCGTCACCGGCGAAATGCGGATGCCGACCCGGTCACCGCCGATCTCGGCGCACACCGCCTGCATCACCTCCACCAGCAGGCGGGCGCGGTTGGCGATGCTGCCGCCGTAGGCGTCGTTGCGCTGGTTGCTGCCGCTGCGCAGGAACTGGTCCAGCAGGTAGCCGTTGGCGGCGTGGATCTCGATGCCGTCGAAGCCGGCCGCGATGGCGCGGCGCGCGGCCTGGCGGTAGTCGGCGACGATGCCGGGCAGTTCGGTGGTTTCCAGCGCACGCGGCGGCGAGACGTCGAAGAATCCGCCGCCTTCGGGCTTGATCAGGTAGGTCTTGGCGTTGGCCGCGATGGCCGAGGGCGCCACCGGCGGCTGGCCGCCGGGCTGCAGGTCCACGTGCGAGATGCGGCCCACGTGCCACAGTTGCACCACGATGTGGCCCCCCACGGCATGCACCGCGTCGGTGGTCTGGCGCCAGGCCGCCACCTGGGCGTCGGTGTGGATGCCCGGGGTGTCGGCATAGCCGTGGGCCTGGGGCGAGATCGGCGTGGCCTCGGTGACGATCAGGCCGGCGCCGTGCTGCGGGTGGGCGCGCTGGGCGTAGTACTCCGCCATCTGTGCCGTGGGCAGTTGGCCGGGGGCGCGGTTGCGCGTCAGGGGCGCCATCACGGCGCGGTTGGACAGGCGCCAGGCGCCGACGGTGGTGGGTTCGAAGAGGGTGTTGGAAGTCATGCGGCGATGCTACGGTGCCGGGCATGACCGTGCCGAAGCAGGGCGTCTCGACTTGTGCCATAAGAGCCTGCGCCCGACCCCTCTTGCATAATCCGCCCACCTTGAGCCCGACCGACCTCTCCTTCCGCCGTTCCGACAAGGTCTGGACCAAGACCGCCGAGCGCCCGCTGCGCAGCACGGGCAAGGCGGCGGCCGCCTGGGTGATGGCCCACTGCCTGGGGGTGCCCGTGCCCTGGAGCGCGGTGCGCCAGGCCAGCGGCGCCGAACTGCTGGCTTACGAACACGAGCGCCTGCAGGCGCTGGCCCGGGCCGGCGAGCAGGTGCCGCCGGTGCTGGCATTCGACGGCCAGCGCCTGGCGCTGGGCGACGTTGGCCCCACGGTGGACGAATGCCTGCAGCGGCTGCCGGCCGAGGACCACCTGGCCCTGATGTGCGCGGTGAGCGCCGACCTGGCGCGTTTCCACGCCCGTGGCCACTGGCACGGCGGCGCGCAGATACGCAACGTCACCTGGGACGGTCTGCACTTCGCCCGGCTGGACTTCGAGGAGCGCCTGTTTCCCGGCATGGCGCTGCACGCCTGCCAGATCTATGACGTGCTGCAGATGGTGCTGTCGCTGGCGCGCTGGCTGCAGCCGCTGGGGCCGCAGGCGGTGCTGGCCATCCTGAGCGCCTACGAGGCCGAGGACCCGGCGCTGGATTTGCGCGGCTTCCTGCGCCGCCTGCTGCCGCGCCTGCAGCTGGTCTCGCGCCTGGCGGCCTGGGTGCCACGCTACGACCGCTCCAAGGAGCTGCTGCGGCTGCGCATCCTGCTGGCCGGCATGCAGGGGTTCGTGGCGCACCGGGCATAGCACTTCCACCATCCCGGCAGACCCGCGGCGGTGGCGCGTCGAACCACCAATGTGATCTGCGTCATCTCCGGTGGGATTAGTCGCCGCATCGGGCCCCTGGGGGCACCGGACGGGGCCAATTTGCACACAATGCCAGGTTTGCCCAGGCGCGGACCCGGCCCGCGCGGGCGACTTTTCTGGAACCACATGACAGACCTCACCACAGTGCCAGGGGCGGGGCGGCGCGCTCGGTGTCGCCGGCCGCGATGAGCCTGCCCACAAGGGGCAGGGCACACCGGCCCGCCCGCCCGACCACCTGCCTTGACTGCGTGGTGCGCTCCGATTGCCCGCTGGGCAAGCTGCCCGCCGCGCAGATGGACCTGCTGCGGCCCTGGGTGCGCGAGCACGGCTTCCGGCGCGGCGAGGTGCTGCAGCGCCAGGGCCACAACGCCCAGACCATCCGGGTCATCAAGTCGGGCGCCGCGCTGCTGTACCGCGACGGGCGCGATGGCCAGAGCCGTTCGGTCGGCATCGCCGCGCAGGGTCATGTGCTGGGCCTGCCCGGCCTGTTCGATCACGTGGTGGTGATGACGACCGTGGCCATTTCCGAGGGCCGGGTGTGCGAACTGGGCAAGGAGGCCATCACCCGCCACGGCCTGCTCGACGACCCGGCGTTCCGGCACTGGCTGGTGGGTTCGCTGATGCGCTCGATGTCCAACCAGGCCGACTGGGCGCAGGTGGCGCGCGCGCCGGGTGTGGTGTGTCAGCTCGCGGGCGCGCTGCTGCAGCTGGGCGCGCTGCAGCGCAGCGAGCGCATACGCATGCCGGGCCACGCGGTGCTGGCGGAGCTGCTGGGCATCACCCGCGAATCGGTGGCGCGTGGCCTGGCCAGGCTGGAGGACAAGGGGGGCATCACCCGTGTCGGGCGCACCTACTGCGAGCTGCACGGCGAGCGGCTCCAGGCCTGCGCCGGTGGCGAGCGCCCGCCCGTCCCTGCCCCGTCCGAGGCACCGCGCCATGACCTGGCTCAAGGGTGAAGCGCCCGCCGCCGCCGGCAATGTGAACTTCGTCACGTTGGGTGTGTTTGGGCGCCCGTGAGGGGCCGCCACGGCTATCGCGGCCGGGGGGCTCTCTGCAGAATCCATCGCGAACTTGTCGAGCCCTGCCCGTGCCGGGGCTCGTCCGTCATGGCGGCGGGTTCGATCATTCCGCACGCACCGAGACCACGACCAGATGCGAAACAACGGCCCCGTGACGCAGCGCGAGTTTCCGATGGCGGAAGGCGACACCCTGTTGTCGACCACCGACCTCAAGGGGCGGATCACCTACGCGAACGATGCCTTCATCCGCTGCAGTGGGTTCGAACGCGACGAACTCTATGGCAAGGCCCACAACCTGGTGCGCCATCCCGACATGCCCGAGGCCGCCTTCGGCGACATGTGGGCCACGCTCGCGGCCGGCCAGCCCTGGACCGCGCTGGTGAAGAACCGCCGCAAGGACGGCGACCACTATTGGGTGCGGGCCAACGCCGCGCCGATCCGACACCGGGGCGAGGTGGTGGGCTACCTGTCGGTGCGCACCAAGCCGGAGGCGCAGGCCGTGTCGGCGCATGAGCAGGCCTACCGACAGCTGCGCGAAGGTGCCGTCGGGCTGGCGGTGAAACGGGGCCACATGGTGCGCACCGGGTGGGCGGGGCTGTGGACCGGCTGGCGCTTCGTGTCCCTGGCCACGCGCATGCGCGCCGGGCTGCTGGGTTTGTGGCTGCTGGGGCTGGGCCAGGCGCTGGCCTGGCCGGCGGGGAGCGGCGTGGGCGTGGCCAGCGCCGGCACCTGGACCGCCGTGGTGCTGCTGGCGGCCTGGTGGCTGCAGGTGGTGGTGCACCGGCCCCTGGTGGAGCTGATGCAGCAGGTCCGCGCGGTGGCCAGCGGTCAGAAGGCCCGCTCGCTGTTCCTGGACCGTGCCGACGAGATCGGCGCCCTCATGCGCGGCATCGAGCAGGCCGGGCTCAACCTGGTCTCGCTGGTGGGCGACATCCGGGGCAAGGCCCAGGGCGTGCGGGAGGGCGCCCACGACCTGCAGCAGGGCAACGACGACCTGGCCCAGCGCACCAGCGACGCCGCCGCCAGCCTGGAGGAGACCGCCGCCGCCAACGAGCAGCTGGTCACCACCATCCAGGCCAACACGGCCACCGCGCAGCAGGCCTCGCGGCTGGCGGCGCGGGCGCTGGAGGTTGCCTCGCGCAGCGCCGGCATGGTGTCGCAGGCGCACGAGCACATGCGGGGCATCTCGGCGTCCAGCCAGCGCGTGGCCGACATCACCGCCATGATTGATGGCATCGCCTTCCAGACCAACATCCTGGCGCTCAATGCCGCCGTGGAGGCGGCGCGCGCGGGCGAACATGGCAAGGGTTTCGCGGTCGTGGCCTCCGAGGTGCGCGCCTTGTCCATCAAGAGCGCCACCGCGGCCAAGGAGATCAAGCAGTTGATCGACGCCTCGCGCACCCAGGTCGAGGCCGGTGCGCGCACGGTGTCGGGCGCGGGCGCGGCGATGTCGGAGGCGGTGACCACGGTCGAACGCCTGGCCGGCATGATGGAAGACATCCGGCAGGCCAGCCAGGAGCAGGCCAGCGGCGTGGCCCAGTTCAACCTGGCCCTGAACCGGCTGGAGCAGATGACCCAGCAGAACGCGGCGCAGGTCCAGCGCAGCGCCGGGTTGAGCCAGGCCCTGAGCGAGCAGGCGCAGCGCCTCGACGAGGCGGCCTCGGTCTTTGCGCAGGGGGACTGACATGGACCCCATCCGCAACGAATCGCTGGAGCGCACCGCCATCGACGCCGCGCCCGATGGCATCCTGATGGTGGACCGGACCGGCATCATCCTGAAGGCCAACCCCGCCATGGAACTGCTGTCGGGCTACAGCCCGTCGGAACTGACCGGGCAATCGGTGGGCATCTTCCTGCCGCCCCGGTTGCGCGAAAAACACGGCGCCCTCGTAAACAACTTTTTTGTGCAGCCGGTGGCCCGGCCCATGGGACTGGTGGGCCAGCTGCAGCTGATGCGCCGCGACGGCACCCAGGTGCCAATCGACATCGCCCTGGGCCACTGCAGCGTGGGCGGCGAGCCGGCCGCGGTGGTGTTCATCCGCGACATGACGGAGGTCCGGCGGCTGCAGGACGACATGCATTTCCAGGCCACCCACGACAACCTCACCGGCCTGATCAACCGCTGGATGTTCGGCCAGCACTTCGAGCAGGCCATCCAGCGCTCGCAGCGCAACGGCCAGCCGCTGGCCCTGCTGCTGCTGGACCTGGACGACTTCAAGGCCGTCAACGATTCCATGGGCCACGCGGCCGGCGACCAGGTGCTGATCGAGGTGGCGCGCCGCCTGCGGGGCGCGCTGCGCGCGGGCGATGTCCTGTCGCGCCTGGGGGGCGACGAGTTCACCGTGCTGCTGCCGGACCTGCCGTCGATCGAGCACGCCCACCAGGTGGCCGAGAAGCTGCAGCGCCTGCTGGCCGCGCCCTGCCGGCTGCAGGGCTGCGAAGTGGCGCTGGGGGCCAGCATCGGCCTGGCCCACTACCCGAACGACGCACACGACACCCAGACGCTGATGCGCTACGCCGACATGGCCATGTACGCCGCCAAGGCCAAGGGCCGAGGCACCCACGCCGCCTACGCGCCGCAAATGAGCCAGGCGCTGGCCGAGAAGCACCAGCTGCACGACCGCCTCAAGCTGGCGGTGGAGCGCGGCGGGCTGGACCTGTTCTTCCAGCCGCAGGTGGACGTGGCGAGCGGCCGCATCGTCGGCGTCGAGGCGCTGCTGCGCTGGCACGATCCCGAGCTGGGCCACATCTCGCCCGAGCGTTTCATTCCGGTGGCGGTGCGCACCGGCCTGATCCAGCCCCTGGGCGACTGGGTGCTGGAGACCGCCTGCCGCCAAGCCGCGCAATGGTCGCAGGCCGGCACGCCGGTGCGGGTCTCGGTCAACCTCTCGGTGCAGCAGTTCCGCCAGGCCCAGCTGCCCGAACGCCTGCAGTGGCTGATGGAGGCCCATGGCACGCCACCCGAGCTGCTGGAGCTGGAGATCACCGAAACCGAGGCCATGGCCGAACCCGAGCTGGCGCGCCAGGTGCTGGACCGGCTCACGGCGCTGGGCGTGAGCATCGCGCTGGACGACTTCGGCACCGGCTATTCCTCGCTGTCCTACCTGCGCCTGTTGCCGGTGTCGCGGCTCAAGATCGACCGCGAATTCATCCGCCACATCCTGACCCGCGAGGAGGACGCCACCCTGGTGCGGGCGGTGGTGGCCATGGCCCACACCCTGGGGCTGCCGGTGGTGGCGGAGGGGGTCGAGGTGGATGGCCAGCTGGACTTCCTGCGCCGCCACCGCTGCGAAACCTACCAGGGCTGGCTGTTCGCCAAGGCCCTGCCGGCGGCCGAGATGGGGCGGATGCTGCGCGCCGAGGCCGACGCCATCGACCCCTGCCGGCGCTGGGCATGAGATGAAACACCCCCGCGCCGCCTTCGGCGTC